>NZ_AP014624.1:4280689-4586452 GCF_000829375.1 Chryseobacterium sp. StRB126 | reverse complement strand
AACCCAATAATAAAAGAAGTTGTTGGAATGTCAGGCTGAGCGGAGTCGAAGCCTTTTTAAAATGAGATGAAACAGTATTTCGTATATATTTTAAGATGTTCTGACAACTCCTATTATACAGGAGTTACAAGTGATATTGAGACTAGATTTTCTCAACATCAGTCAGGTAAATTTCCTTAAAGTTATACTTATAAAAGAAGACCGGTTGAACTAGTCTTCTTTTATGTATTTAATGACATTATTCAAGCGATAGCGTTTGAAAAACAAGTAAAAGGTTGGAGTAGAAAGAAAAAGGAAGCTATAATTAATGATAATTGGGATAAATTAAAAGAATTGTCTGTTTGTCAAAACAAAAGTCATTCTGATAATTTTGATAACAAAGATCAAAAAGGCTTCGTGAACATTCGTTCGCAGATTTTTTCATCTGTGCTCAGCCTGACACTAAGAATAAGTAATACAATAAAATGACACATATAGAAAACATAAAAAAACTATTTTCGAAGGACTTTGTAGAAAGTCCATTGTTAGAAAGTTTTGAAGTAGGGAAGATTTACCTTTCCAGTGGAAAACTGGTAGCTTGTGATCCCTTAATCACCAATGATATGCTTTCTTTTTCTACAGAATTCCCAAAAGGAGAATTTTCTGTGATATTGCATAAGGAAAGAGACAGCAATTGTGTAGCCTATGCAGAAATTATTTTCAATACTGCAGTAATTAAAGACTGGAAACTGGCGACTACTTCGGGACAGAATATTAAAGAGCTGGCAGAAGGAGAAGTATTCGGATATCCGGTAGAAAGCGGCATGGGCTGTTTCATGGATGTGGATACTCAAAACAGTCTTAATGAATTGGAGCAAAAGCTTTATCGCAATAAAGGCGGAGACTTTATGGGAATTTATGAAGAGTTTTTCCATGAATATTTCTTCGATGAAAACGGGGCGATAGATCAATATGCATTTTTAAAACCTTCAGAGGCTCATCCTGGGACTATATTTGCTTTTGAGGCCGGATATGGGGATGGTTTTTATGCCAGCTATATTGCTTATGATAAAAATCAATCACCAGTGAAGATTATTACAGAATTTATTGAAATAAGTTAGGTAAAATTAGTTATTTTTGGCACGGAATTTAGTCTGTTATAATTTTTAAACTAATATCAAACACAATGAATTTCTCATCAGAACAACCAAAAATTATCGTTGTAGGCAGCTCCTCAATAGATCTTGTTTTGGAAACCGATAAACTTCCTTCGCCTAACGAAACCGTTCTGGCTGTTAACTCAGAGAGTTATTTTGGCGGGAAAGGAGCCAACCAGGCAGTAGGAACTGCAAGATTAGGTGCCAGTGTTTATTTTATAGGTTGTGTTGGAATGGATCCCCTGGGACAGCAAATCATGAGAAATCTGGTGGGCGAAAATGTAAATGTAGGCTTCGTACATGAAACTGATAAAGAGTCAACAGGAACAGCTTATGTAACCACTTCCGAGGGAAATGCCGCTATTGTGGTAGTACCTGCAGCTAATAAATATCTGAGTGTCTCTCATATTGATGAAGCGGACCGCTATTTTCATACTTCAGACCTGATCCTCGTACAGCTTGAGGTTTCTATGGATGTTGTAGAATATACCGTAAGAAAAGCAAAAAAATATGGTAAAAAAGTGGGTTTATATGCTTCTCCTGCTATGAGAGTAAATGATGCAATTCTTGAGGAGGTAGACTTTATTGTTGCCAAAAGTAATGAGTTGTTCATCATTTTTGGAGAAGAAAAAAGAGAAGAGGTTCTTAAAAAATACTTTAATAAAGTGTTTGTAAGGGACGATACCAATTCTACCATTTATTTTGATGGTACAGAAATGAAGTATTATAGAAAGAATAAAGAGAAGACCGTTTATAAGATGGGAATGGGAGATGCATTTACTTCTGGATTTGCAATTGCCCTTTGTCATGGAAACTCTGTTGAAGACTGTGTGAAGTTTGGAAATGAGGTTTCATCCAGAGTTTCCGGAAGTAAAGGTTCACAGACCGGATTGCCGAGAATGTCAGATTTCTTTTCTTAAAGCTATTTACGGCATATCGAAAGTTTCAAACTAAGCATTATAATATACTGAAAATGTCCACTTTTATAGTGGATTTTTTCTTTTTATCCTATGGAAAAATTAATACTTACCACAGAAGACCATGCTTCCCTGACTGCTCATCTTTTTCAGCCTGAAAAAAATAATGGGAAATTATTGCTTATGAACTCTGCCACAGGAGTAAAACAGCAGGTATATTTTTCTTTTGCCAAATATTTTGCTGAGCAGGGATTTACTGTGATTACTTATGATTACAGAGGAATAGGTCTGTCTAAACCGGAAAATATGAAAGGCTTCCATGGATCTATGAGAATTTGGGGTTCAAAGGATTATAAAACATTAACTACATACATTAAAAATAAGTTTCCAGAGCATAGAAAATTCTGTCTGGGACATTCTGTAGGTGCTTTGATTTTAGGGATGAATAAAGATTCCGAAATGTTTGAAGAATTAATATTTGTAGGAACTCAGAATGCTTTTGTAGGAAATCTCAGGCTGAAGACAAAAATTGAAGCGTATCTCGGATTCGGGATTGTACAACCATTAACCACTTCATTGCTGGGATACTTTCCTGCAAATTGGTTTGGGCTTGGAGAAAGTCTTCCGAAAAATTGTGCATATGACTGGAGAACCTTAATTTTAAACAAAAAATCAACCAACAGACTGTTGGAGAAGATTGATGATTATTCTAAAAATTTAACGCAGAAAGTATTTGTAGTTCGTGCAGAAGATGATGTCTGGTTAACGGAAAAAGGAGTTCTGAGCCTTTTAAACAATACTTATCCTAACCTTAAACCAACTTACAGGCTGGTAAAAACTACAGAGTCTGAGAAAAAAGAAATAGGACATGTTAATTTTTTTAGAAACTACAATCACAAGCTCTGGGATATTATTTTAAATGAACTGATAGATTAATGAAAAGTACGATTAACAACACCGTAGAATTTGTAAAGGAAAAATTAGAGGGAGCTGAAGCAGGACATGACTGGTTCCATATCGAAAGAGTGTGGAAGCTGGCTAAAAAAATAGCTGAAACAGAAAAAGACTGTGATCCGGATGTGGTAGAATTGTCTGCGTTATTGCATGATATTGCAGATCCTAAATTCCATAACGGAGATGAATCCATAGCTCCGAGAATATCCAGAGAATTTTTAGAAAGTCAAAATGTTCCAAATGCAACCATTGAAAAGGTTTTATTTGTGATCGAAAATATATCTTTTAAAAACAGAAGCCAGGCACCCGCTAATCCGTTTATTGAACTGAAAATTGTACAGGATGCAGATCGTATCGATGCTATTGGTGCGATAGGAATTGCCAGAACGTTTAACTTTGGAGGGTTTAAAAATAATCCAATGTATGATCCCAATGTTCAGCCTGATTTAAATATGTCTAAAGAACAATACAAAAAATCTAACGGGACAACCATCAATCATTTTTATGAAAAATTATTGCTTCTAAAGGATTTGATGAATACAGGGCACGGAAAAAAACTGGCTCAGGAAAGACATGATTATATGCTGAATTTCCTTGATCAGTTCTATAAAGAATGGAATGTAGATTAACATTCTCTTAAAAAATCTGAAATCAGTATCTTTGCAATATGGTATTTTTCATTCTTGTTATCTTTTGGGCGTGTATATTTTCTCTGGTTTTATATAAAGTAAAATTGGGAAGAATGGCAAAATGGACAAGACTGTTCCGTATTGTAACAGTGGTTTCTTCCATCTCAATTTTTACCTATTGGTTTATAAAGAAAAGCGCTGTAGCGTTTGTGGATAACTCTGTAGGGCTACAGGTCATCAATAAACTTCCTCAAGCATTAGATTTTTATCTTCTCAATGTTAATAAAATTGATAATACTACGAAGCTTGAACCTAAACATGTCGGGAAAATACGTCCGGAATATTACAGGGTAGAGTATCTGAAAATGGACAAGTCTGATGAGTATTGGATAGTAGGATATCTCGGAAAGAAGAATCTGGTATATTTTTCACAGCATTCTGTTCCTAATAAGAATATAGATCAGATTGTGGAAGTGCAGAATTATATCAATCAAAGTATGAAACTGTCTGATGCTGCTAAAAAACAGATAGATGCCTACAATTATGAAAATACAAAGTTGGGAATCTGGATTACATTGGATTTTCTGCTTTTATTTCTTAATCTGGTATTGCTTCTGAAGAAAAATAATAAAAACTAAATTATATATTCTCTCGCAGATTTTGCTGATCCGGCAGATGATTGTATGATATCAATCTGTTGTATTTGTAAAATCTGCGAGAGTTTTTTATTAAGGATAATCCAGAAGATGCATAATCTGTTCTTTAAATTCCTCAGGACATGCTCTTATTAATTTATCCTTATTTTGTTTATTGATTTGATGAGGTTCCAGCCATTCCGTCTTGTTGGAGTTCAGGCTATGATTGTCATATACTCTTTTTATAGTATGGTCTTCATAGAAGATATAGTCATCTCCAAGCCAGTTGCTGGAGACACTGATTGTACAAATTTCCTTTTTCATGACATTTATTTTTTTAAGTATACCTTTTTCAGTTTGAATAGGGTATTACTCTAATGTATGAATTTTTCTGTTATGAAAAGGCTTTTATTGTCATTCGTGCTGTAAATTAAAATTAGTCTATTTAAAACTTTAATCAAAATAAGGTTCCTGTGCTTTCAGTAGCCATTTGTGGAATATGGATGTCGGTCTTCCATTCTTCATTTATTTTTTTAATGAAATAAGCGGAAAGAAGTGGTGAGGCTTTCTCAATATTCTGGTGAACGAAGAAATACAGATTCTGAAGACCGTCTTTTTTCCACTGGGTAAGATGTTTTAACCAATCATCCAGTCTTTCATAATCACTTTCTGCATTGGCTCCTACATAGCGGATAAATGCGTTAGGAGTGGTAAGGCGCATATGAAGCATATCTCTTCTCCCGGCAGTATCTACAATGATATTTGTGATATTATGGGTTTCAAAAAGTTCGCAGGTGGTATTCAGAATTTCCTCATCGGTAAACCATTCTGTATTTCTTAATTCTATGGCAAGAGGAACTTCCTTAGGCCATTCTTTTACGAATTTTTCCAGTCTGTCATAATCTTTGGGTTTAAAGTTATCATGAAGCTGAAGAAAGGCCATTCCCAGTTTTTCATCAAAATTAATGACTGCTGAAGCAAAATGGGTAACCGGTTCGGTAACATCAATAAGTCTTCTGAAATGAGAAACAGTATTGGTGATCTTAGGGAAAAATTTGAAATTTTCCGGAGTTTTCTCCTTCCATGTTTTTACCTGATCCGGAGTGGGCATTCCATAAAATGTGGCATTTAATTCAATGGAATTAAATTGAGTAGCATAATAGGTTAGCTCATCCTTGGTTCCTTTGGGATAAAATCCTTTAAGGTCTGTTTTATTCCATTTGGCACACCCGATAGAAATGTTTTCCAATCCTTTCTTATTAAGACTTAAAATTTCTTTGGTTCTTGAGTGATCTTTGGGAAGGGTGAAGTCTATTTTTGAAGGGTCTTCTACTTGTCCGAATTTCATATTAAGCGGTTTTAATGTCTAAAATTAATCATTTTTTTACTGTAATTTTCATAGAAAGTGTATAAAATCGGGGATGAAATTTGTAATGTATATTAAGTTTTTTTTAAGGAAATATTAAACTTTGTGTTACGCAATGTTAATTCTATGTTACCATACTTCATATTGAGTAGGTATAATTTTACAGTAAGTTTTGTAGCAATAAAAATATGAAGAAAAAATTGATCTGTGCTTTTGCTTTATTATCTTTTGGGTTTGCATTTTCACAGGAAACCAGTTCTAAAATTTTTGGAAGATTAAAAGGAGCTTCTTCCGAAGTTACCGTGAAGGTAGTGCATATTCCTACCAACAGTACTTTTGAAACTAAAAGTAACAGCAAAGGACAGTTTAGCTTAGACAATCTTCAGCCGGGAGGTCCTTATAAAATTGAGATATCTGACGGTTCACTGATTATTTACGAGAATCCTAATCTGCAGCTTTCTTTAGGAAATAATGACCTGCCTGTAGTAGATGTTGGCAATAAGGAAAAGACAATTGACGAGGTGAAGATCACTTCAAAAAAGACCAACGTAAAATATGGAGTGGGAATCAACCAGGCTCAGATTTCAGGACTACCTAATATTAACCGAGGGATTCAGGATGTAACCAAGCTAATTCCGCAAAGTGCCAATAACTCTTTCAACGGAACGAATTTCCGTTATAACAACGTTACTATTGATGGTTCAATTAATAATGATGCCATTGGGTTCAGTCCTTCATTGGGTGGACAGACGGGAACTTCGGGAATGCCTGGAAGCAGTACGCGTTCCAACTCGATAAGCTTGGATGCTATTCAGGATGTACAGGTCTACATTGCTCCTTATGACGTGAAACTTGGTAATTTTCTTGGGGGAAGTATCAATGCCGTAACCAGAAGTGGTAGTAATGATGTTACAGGTTCCATGTATGTATATGGCAGAAATGCTGCTATAACAGGTAGAAACAGGGTAGGTGACAATTCCAAAATGCCAAGTGATTTTTCCGATTTTATTTATGGAGGAAGAGTAGGGCTGCCTGTAGTGAGAGATAAAGTATTTTTATTTACCAATCTTGAATATACCAAAAGGGTCGATCCTATATTTTATAATGCCAACGATCCTGGTGCCCTGATAGATGAATCGGTGGCTCAGAAACTTTCAGACTTCGTACAAAAGAAATACGGTTTTAATGTAGGAAGTTTTAATGGATACAATAACTTTTCCGAAAGTGCTAAACTTTTCAACAAGTTAGACTGGAAGATCAATGATAAGCATACTTTATCCATTAAAAATAATACAGTATTTTCTCAGGCTTCCAACCTTGAAAGAGATGGCGCCAATTTCAGATTTGCCAGTATGGATTTTGTTCAAAAGAATACAGCCTCCACTACCACTCTTGAGTTGAAGAGCCGTTTTAATGATAAATGGAATAATAATTTAGTAGTTGGATATTCTTCTATTCATGATTACAGAGATCCTACTTCCAGCAATGCTATGTTCCCGCAGGTGGAAATTACTCATAATGGGGGAACTATTCTGTTCGGGAATGATAGGGAAGCTACTGTTTTCAATATGAAGCAGAAGACTTTTGAAATTACGGATAACCTTACTTATAAAACAGGAAATCATACTTTCTTATTAGGAACTCACAATGAGCTATACAATATCAATTATGGTTTTGTAAATGCCTTAAACGGAAGAATATCTTATAAATCGTTAAATGATTTTTATAATGGGACACCTGCCAGAATAAGAGGGACTTACCCTTTCAACGGAGACAGCAGACAGACTCTTTTTGATAATCCTTATGCACAATACAAAGTAAACCTTCTTTCAGTATATCTGCAGGATGAGATCAATTGGGGGAGAGTGAGGCTTTCACCTGGAGTAAGAGTTGATTATACAGATTTACCTAATAAGCCACAATTAAGTCCGGCGGTTAATAACTCTCCTCAGGATCCTTATTTCGGAAATACTTACAATTACACTCCATTAAGTCAGTTAACCAATAGCTATCTTAATAAACCTACATTATCACCAAGATTAGGATTTACCATTGATATTACGGAAGACAGATCTATGGTGTTAAGAGGAGGTTCCGGTATTTTCGTGGGAAGAATTCCGTTTGCATGGTTAGGATATGCATATTATAATGATGGCGTTGGTTTTGGAAGCTACGATTATAATGCGCCAACAGCGGCACAGATTGCAACTAATGGAGACCCTCTAATAGGCGCTAATTTCCCGAAATGGCAGAATTCATCTAAAGTACAGGTTGACCTTATTGATAATAATTTTAAGATGCCAAGAGTCTGGAGAAGTTCCCTGGCATTTGATTATACACTTGCCGGATATAAACTGACACTGGAAGGAATTTATACGAAAGTATTGTATGATCTGAAATTCCAACAGGTGAATAAAACAGATAATGTGACATACTACAGCTATGATGTGAATCACGAAATGCCGATCTACACAACGAATATTAATAGTAACTTCTCTAATGCTTATTTACTATCCAATACAAAAGAAGGGTATCGCTATAACCTGACAGCTCAGATTTCAAAATCGTATAATTTCGGATTTAATTTCTTTGCGGCTTATACTTATGGTGATGCTAAGGATATTACGAATGGTATCAGAAACTCTATGGAAAGTAACTGGCAGATGAACCAATCTTTGACGCCAAATAATCCTCAGCTAACGACTTCCAATTTTGCGATCAAGAATAGAATTGTGGCCAATTTGGGATATGCCTTTAATATTTCCGAGTCTAACAAGTTATATACCAATGTTTATTTTAATGCTCAGTCAGGAAATCCTTTCTCATGGGGATTTGTAAACAGTACGATTGCCAATACGGGACAGGCGGCTGGCCTTGCTTATATCTTTAAAGATGCTGCCGAAGCTGCGAAATATATTGTTCCTATAAAGGATGGATCAGGAAACGTGCTGGTAAGTGCTCAACAACAGGTTGCAGATTATGAAAGCTTTGTTAATAACAATGATTATCTTAAATCCAGAAGAGGAAAGTTTACAGAAAGAAATGGAGATACAACCCCTTGGAATGTTCAGGCAGATATCAGAATTATGGATGAGATCAGACTGAGTGAAAAATCTAAGAACAATATCCAGATCTCTTTAAGTATCATTAATTTCACCAATTTATTGAATAAAGATTGGGGTAAGGTGTACTTTGTACCTAATACGTTCAACTCTACAGCAAGTGTAGGACTTACAAAAGTTGGGAATGTAGCTGCTGGGCAACCGTCAGCTGGAGATCCTACTTATAACTTTAAAACACCTGGGTCTGCTTATACCATCGATCAGTTTGCATCGAGATTCCAGGCTCAGCTGGGTGTGAGATATAATTTTTAATACTTCTTTTTACAAATATTTCTTTCAAAGGTTCGGATTTTCTTTCCGGGCCTTTTTTATGAATTGTAAATGATAGATGATGAATGATGAATGATGAATGATGGATGATGGATGATGAATTTTGCCGATAAAAGAAATGCATTTTATTTTTAATAAACCATTTTAAATACATGCAATTATCTGTGAAAATCCGTTTAATCTGTGGTTAGCCTCCAATAATTATATACACATTGTAATTATTCAATAGGAACGGGCTTTAGCCTGTTTAAAAAATGAAGACCAATCCCGACGGCTTTAGCCAAAACCTATCAACAGTAGGAGCTGAAGTGAAATTTTTTCAATTTTTACCCAATCATCTGTGAGAATCTGCACAATCTGTGGGAAACTAAATTATCAATCAAGGCCTATGAAAACGACAAAAGCACACCTTTCGGTATGCTTTTGTAAATATAGCGTGTTTATTACTTGGTCCTATGCTTCGCAGCTTGAGCATGATACAAAGTTCACCATCATTTCTTTAGAAACGGAAGAACTTCTTTGGTAGTAAAGTGTTTTTACTCCTTTTTTCCAAGCTTCGATATACAGATAGTTTACGTCTTTTACAGGCATTGTAGAAGGAATCTGAAGGTTCAGAGACTGTGCCTGGTCAATGTATTGCTGTCTTTGAGCCGCCTGAGAAATAATCTCCATTGGAGAAATCTCCTTGAATGTTTTGAATACTGCCTTTTCTTCAGGAGTAAGCTCATTCAGGTGCTGTACAGATCCGTGGTTCAACATAATGGTTCTCCATGTCTCCTCATTATCCAATCCTTTTTCTTTCAATAGTTTTGCCAGGTATTTGTTCTTACGCATAAAGTTTCCTTTAGCCAAACCTGCTTTATAATAGTTAGAAGAGAAAGGCTCAATTCCTGGAGATGTTTGTCCTAAAATCGCAGAACTTGAAGTGGTAGGAGCAATAGCCATTGTAGTGGTATTTCTTAATCCATAGCCTTTCAATACGTCTGGTTCTCCATAGATGTTGGCAAGTTCTCTTGAAGCCTGCTCAGCCTGTTCTTTGATATGTCTGAAAGCCCTTGCGTTGAACTGAGTCGCTTCAAAACTTTCAAACGGAATCATATTTTTCTGTAGATAAGAATGGTATCCTAAAACTCCTAATCCAAGAGCTCTGTGACGCATTGCAAAGTTTCTTGCTCCCTGTAAGTAGTAGTTTCCTTCAGTTTTATCGATGAACTCAGATAAAACAGCATCCAGGAAATATACGGCTAATTTAACAGCATCTGTATCTTTCCATTCATCATACAATTCAAGGTTCATGGAAGACAGACAGCAGATAAATGATTCCTCCATAGTAGATGGAAGCATGATCTCAGAACAAAGGTTACTTGCGTTTACCGTCATTCCAAGGTCTTTATATACCTGTGGTTTGTTTCTGTTTACGTTATCGGTGAAGAAAATATAAGGAAGACCTTTTTGCTGGCGGCTTTCCAATACTCTTGCCCAAACTTTACGTTTTTCCATATCACCGTCTATCATATCCTGCATCCAGTAATCTGGTACACATACTCCGGTAAATAGGTTTTGGATTGGGCTACCAATATCTTTAATGGATAAAAACTCTTCAATATCTCCGTGGTCAATATCTAGGTAAGCAGCAAAAGCACCTCTTCTTACTCCTCCCTGTGAAACAACATCCATAGCAGTATCAAAAAGCTTCATGAATGAAACGGCTCCTGAAGACTTTCCGTTATCAGTAACAGCTGTTCCTCTGTTTCTCAGTTCTCCAAAATATCCTGAAGTTCCCCCACCGATTTTTGTCTGCATGATAACTTCACCCATTTTATGAGTAATTCCTTCAATGCTGTCTGGAATGTGAGCGTTGAAACAAGAGATAGGAAGACCTCTTTCGGTTCCCATATTAGCCCATACAGGAGAAGAGAAGCTGATCCATCCTTTTGTGATCATTTCTTTGAATGCTGCTTGAAGTTCCGGTTTGTATAACCTTTTTGCAGCAGCAGTGGTGATTCTGTCGATAGCTCCGTCTACCGTTTCACCTTTCAACAGATATCCTCTGTTCAGCATCTGCTCAGACTCTTCGTTGAGCCACCATATATTTGAATTTTGCTCTTCCATAGATGTTATATTTTCGAATTCCGGAATGAAATTCCCGCTCCGGAATTTTGTTTTTTTATATTATTGATTGTAAAAATTCTACTTTGTGAGAGTCATTCAGCCCGCTTTCATCTCTCAATTTTTGAAATTCCTTAAAAGATGGAATATTCAAAACTTCATGCTGAACATCTTCATTACTATAGTTTGAATAATGTAGAAAAGTAACACCATCCTCCTTTACGAAAACCTTATATTCAAATGTTGACTGATCCAAATTTTTAAAATCATTTAAAAACTTTTGAATATTGGCTTTATTGACAGGAACAAATTCAGGTTTTACGGTGTAGCTTACTATTACATTAATCATATTATTTGTGCTTATTAAGTTAACTGTTGTTCTGTTTTGAAGTATGAGAAATTATTAATCCTAATACTTCCTGCTTTGACGCTCGCTTCGCTCGCGCCTTTATACATTAAAACAAGTCGTTTGCTGTAATACTCTTATCGTGTTTCGTGTAATCTACAGGTCTTTTTGCAAAGAAATCATCTAGTGAATTGGCGAAAACTTCCTCTTCGAACCATACCATTGGTCTGTATTGTTCCGGAGTGATGTTGTATCTTGTTTTCATATTGATTTTCTTCAAGCTGTCATCTACACGATACTTCATGAAGTTCAATAGATCTTCTTTGGATACGTTATCAATTTCACCTAGTTCAAAGATCCAGCTAAGGATGTCCCCTTCTCTTGCGATAGATTCATCAACAAGCGTGTAGATGTCTTCAATATCGCTGTCTGTTAATAGATCTGGTTGTTCTTCACGGATTTTGTTGATAAGGTAGATTCCTGCATTAGCGTGAATTTGCTCATCTACAGAAGTCCAAGCGATGATATTGGAAACATTTTTCATGAATCCTTTGAATCTTGTGAAAGAAAGGATGATGGCAAACTGAGAGAAAAGAGAAACATTTTCTACTAAGATACTGAATAGCAATAATGCAGAAACATATTCTTTAGGAGTAGCAGAGTTGGCATGTTTTAAAGCATTTCCAAGGAACTCAATTCTACCTTTTACAGCAGGAATCTCAATTACATTAAGGAATTCATCATTATATCCTAATACTTCCAATAAACGGGAATATGCTTCAGAATGACGGAACTCGCATTCTGCGAAAGTAGATCCTAATCCATTGAATTCCGGTTTCGGAAGGTGGTTGTATAAATTCCCCCAGAATGTCTTTACAGACACCTCAATCTGTGCAATGGCTAAAAGCGCATTTTTCACAGCATTTTTTTCATGTGGCTCCAACTGCGAATGAAAATCTTGTACATCTGCAGTAAAGTCCACTTCCGAATGTACCCAGAATGATTTATTGATGGCTTCTACAAATTGCAGAACCTCCGGGTATTCAAATGGCTTATAGCTTACTCTCTTATCAAAAATTCCCATATTAAATATCTTTATAATTAAATAATTCAGATCTCTGTGGAAAATGTTCAGAATGTGTGTAACTTTTTGTTTTTGTGGTGGTTGTGAATTTAAGTTATTCACATTGAAAGTTTTCTTTTCTGAGCAAAATCTAATGACAAAGTTCGAAAAAAAGAACTGATTTTGAAAGAGGTAAATACTAATAGGCTGACTTTTAGCTGTAAAAGTTTTCCACATTTACATGAAACAGGCACAAATAATAGGCTAGAGGGCTATATAGGGGATAAATGCATGGAAAACTCAAGTTACAGTTAAACAAAAATTGATAAATTGCTTTAAATAAAGGTTTAATATATTAAACAAAAAAATATTTGAATAAATTTTCATTCTTGTAACAATTTGAAAATATCATCTACTTATTGGGTATAAAACATACATCACTTAATGTTAGTAATTCAGGATTTACATAAATCATACGATACAGGAAAAAGCAAGCTTCATGTTTTGAAGGGAATCAATCTGAATATTTCAGAAGGAGAGTTTGTTTCCATTATGGGAAGTTCCGGTTCCGGAAAATCTACTCTTCTTAATATTATTGGTATTCTGGATGAAAAAGATTCAGGAACTTATGAATTGGATGGCGTTCCTATTGAGCATTTATCAGAAGTAAAAGCTGCAGAATACAGAAGTAAATTTTTAGGATTTATTTTCCAGTCTTTCAATCTTATCAGCTATAAAACCGCTCTTGAAAATGTAGCCCTTCCATTGTACTATCAAAATGTACCAAGAAAAGAGCGTAATCAAAAGGCTTTGGAATATTTGGAAAAAGTAGGTCTTGCCCAATGGGCAGATCACCTTCCTAACGAACTTTCAGGAGGACAGAAGCAAAGGGTAGCCATTGCAAGAGCTTTGATTACCAATCCGAAAGTAGTATTGGCGGATGAGCCTACCGGAGCATTAGATTCAAAGACGACTCATGATATTATGAAGCTTCTTCAGGATATTAACAATGAAGGAAAAACAATCATTGTGGTAACCCACGAACCGGATGTAGCAGCACAAACGAAAAGAAATGTTATACTGAAGGATGGTATCATTGAAAGTGATGAGTTTATTAAACAGATTGTGCTTTAAACAATTTGAAAATTTGAAAATGAGATAATTTGAAAATTGAATGATGTTATTCTTTTAATTTTTCAATCTTTTAATATAAATAAAAAAATGTTTGACCTAGATCGTTGGCAGGAAATATTCAGCTCTATCCGTAGTAATGTACTTCGGACGGTGCTTTCGGGATTTACGGTAGCTTTAGGACTGTTTATTTTCATTGTACTTTTTGGCATAGGACAAGGGCTTCAGAATGCTTTCTCGGAAGGGTTTGCAGGGGATGCCAAAAACCTGATTATTGTTTCTACAGGAAAAACCACTTTAGCTTATAAAGGACTGCAGTCTGATCGTAATGTTACAATGAATAATTCCGATTATGACTTTTTAATTAATGCAGATAAGAAAAAAACAGGCCCTTCAAGTCCCAGATATACTGCAAGTTTAATGGTGAAATATGGAAAAGAGAGTGGTCTTTATCAGGTTAACGGAGCCGACCCCGGAGAGCAGGTGATTGAAAACAGAAAAGTTATAGATGGCCGCTATCTGACTCCTAGGGATTTGGCAGAAAAATTAAATGTTGCTGTCATTGGAAGAATGGTTCAGAGGGATTTAATTAAAAATGGAAGCCCGGTAGGAAAAGAGCTTGATATCAACGGAACCATGTACAAGGTTGTTGGAGTTTTTTCAGATGATGGAGGTGATAGAGATGAAAGACATATTACCGTTCCTATTACTACTTTACAGCAGATGAAAAAAGGCTCTGATACAGTAAATATAGCCTATATTACCTATAATGATAAACTGACTCCGGATCAGGCCATAAAATATGGAGATGAGCTGAGAGATAAATTGAAGTCAAGAAAAAATGTTTCTCCTGATGATGAAAATGGAGTCCGTGTCTGGAATAATGCTAAAAATATGAATGATACCTTCATCTTTATGGCAGTTCTTACTGCAATTGTAGGGTTCATTGGATTGGGAACATTATTAGCAGGGATTATCGGGATCAGTAATATCATGGTGTATATCGTAAAAGAAAGAACCAAAGAAATCGGGGTACGAAAAGCTATTGGAGCCAAACCGGCAGGAATTGTAGCACTGATCGTTCAGGAAAGTGTTGTGATTACAGTAATTTCCGGATTTGTGGGAATAGGAGTAGGAGTTTTAACATTAAGTCTGATAGGCGATAGCCTTGAAGAGTTTTTTATTAAAAATCCAAGTGTAGGCTGGGGATCCATCTTTATGGCATTTATTGCATTGGTTTTCTCCGGATTGATTGCAGGATTTGTTCCGGCATACAGAGCTTCGAGAATTAAGCCGATTGAAGCATTAAGAACAGAATAGTAATTTGAAAATAATATAAAATTGGAAATGCAGTAATGATAACCGTTTGTTGATTTACTCTTTTACAACTATTAATAATTTATAATTCAGAAAGGTGAATATCATATTTAAAAAAGATACTTGGCAGGAAATTTATTATTCATTGAGGAATAATAAACTCCGCACATTTCTTACCATGATTGGAGTAGGATGGGGCATGTTTTTGTATGTAAGCCTTCTTGGGGCGGCAAAAGGTATGGAGAATGGTTTTGATAAATTGTTTTCCGGGTTTGCGACCAATTCCATTTTCTTGTGGGCACAGAAGACGTCCATTCCTTACGAAGGTTTTCCTAAAGGAAGAGAAGTTCATTTGAACCTATCCGACATGGAAATGCTCAAAAGAAAAATAATTGATGTAGATTATATATCACCTCAGAATGCAAGAGGGAGCTTTACAGGAACACCGGGAGAATCTATGTCAAGAAACGGGAAAAGTGCTACCTATTCTCTTACCGGAGATTATGCAGTAGGAAATAAGATTTCAGAAAAGAAACTTATCTATGGGCGTTATATCAATGATGCAGACGTTTCCGGAAATAAAAATGTAGTGGTTATAGGAGAAGAAATCTATAAAAACCTTTTTGATTCCAAGAAAAAAGAAAATCCGATAGGACAGTCTATTAATATAAAAGGGATATTCTTCAATGTAATTGGTGTTTTCAGAGTAAAGAAAGGAGGAGGTTTTGAGAATGACCAAACAGCCTTTATTCCGCTATCCACTTACACTAAAATGTATAATGCCGGAGAGCAGATTGATCTGTTTGCCATTGTAAGCAAGCCTAATGCTAACGTTAATGGGGTGGAAGAAGAAGTAAAACAGGTATTAAAAGCAAAAAACAAAATTTCTCCAGAAGATACCAATGCCTTTGGAAGTTTCAACTTAGGAAAGGAGTTTAAAAAACTGACAGGTTTCCTTACCGGAATGCAGCTTTTAACCATTATTGTAGGAACTTTAACAATTCTTGCAGGAGTTATTGCTATTTCAAACATTCTTTTGATTACCGTAAAAGAAAGAACCAAGGAAATAGGAATCAGAAGGGCATTGGGGGCAAAACCTGCTGAGGTAAGAAACCAGATCTTGCTGGAAAGTGTTGTGATTACACTCTCTTCCGGGTTACTAGGATTTATGTTTGGAATTTTTGTGCTGATGATCCTGAATATAGCCACTCAGGGACAGGATTCGTTTCCTTTTTATAACCCAACGGTAAACTATGGAAACGTATTTGCAGCCATGGCAGTGATGGTGGTGTTAGGGCTTATTATCGGGATGATCCCTGCGCAAAGAGCGGTAAAAATTAGACCAATTGAAGCATTAAGAACAGAATAATAATTTGAAAATAAATTAATTTGAAAATAGAAGAGAATCATCTTTTAATTTTTAATTCATTCAAAAACTTTTAATAAAAAATAAACTATACATATGAAAAAGAAATTCACTTGGAAAAAAGCCATTTATATAGTGTTGGGGCTTTTATTTGCAGTGGCATTGTTCTCGGGGATTGGTTACCTTGTGAAATCGAACTCCCAAGAAAGCGAGGCTTTCCTTACCCGTAAACCTAATATCCAGAATATGGATGATAAGGTAATGGCCACCGGAAAAATTGTTCCAAAGGAAGAAATTGAAATTAAACCTAACATTACAGGGATCATTGATAAAATTTTAGTGAAGGAAGGAGATAGAGTAGAAGTTGGTCAGCTGATTGCTACTGTGAAAATTGTACCAAGTATCTCTGAAGTAAATGCTGCTCAGCAGGAAGTTCAGAATGCACAGATTCAGATCAGTAATGCGCAGATGAATGTAGGAAATATGCAGAAGCAATTTGAAATGCAGGATAAACTGTATAAGCAAGGAGTAGCTTCCAGACAAGAATTTCTTAATTCCCAGCAACAGTTATTCTCTCAGCAGCAGACCCTTAAAAATGCTCAGCAGCAGTTGAATACAGCACAAAAAAGATTACAGATTGCTAAAACCGGAGCTACTCCTGAACTTCAGGGGCAAGGTTTAGCAACCACACAAATTCGTTCCAAAGCTTCAGGAACAGTGCTTGAAGTTCCAGTAAAGCTGGGAAGCCAGGTAATTGAAGCGAACAATTTTAACGCAGGAACAACCATTTGTTCAGTAGCAGATTTGAACTCTCTGATCTTCAAAGGAGAAATTGATGAAGCTCAGGCAGGAAAATTGAAACAAGGGATGGATATGAATATCGTAATCGGTGCATTACAGAATAAAACCTTCCCTGGTAAACTTACTATGATTGCTCCAAAAGGAAAAGATAATGCAGGGACCATCAAGTTCCCGGTAGAAGGAAACGTAGAGAATCCTAACAATGAATACATCAGAGCAGGATTCTCTGCGAACGGGGAAATCGTATTAAGCTCTCAGAAAAATGCTTTATTACTGGATGAATCTTTAGTTCAGTATGAAAAGAAGCAAGGGAAAGATGTTCCTTTTGTAGAAGTAAAGCAAACAGATGGGAAATTTAAGAAAGTATACCTAAAACTTGGAGCTAGCGACGGAATTAATGTTCAGGTTCTTCCTGGATCCAATATTACAAAAGATTCTGAAGTAAAAGTTTGGAACCCTTCTGATAAAGATAAAGAAGAGTTGAAAGAAAAAGCGAAAGCAAAATAATAAACTACATTATACATTTTAAACTGTTAGATCCCGGAGATATATTCTTCGGGATTTTTTATTAAAGTTCAGGAGGTATTATTATATTTTAAAATGTAATAAAGCAGACGCTTAAAATGTCTTATTTTTAAATATAAAATATAGCCATGAAGAGAAATAGTCTGATTCTGATCTTTTTTATCATTGTAAAATTTGTTCTTCAATATACCTTAGTAAGTTCTGAATATGATCTGCAGCGGGATGAATACCTGCATCTTGATCAGGGAAGCCATCTTGCCTGGGGATATCTTTCTGTTCCACCCGTAAGCTCATGGATCTCATGGCTGATCAAGATACTTGGGGATTCTGTATTTTGGGTAAGATTTTTCCCTGCTTTATTCGGAGCATTTACAATGGTTGTAGTCTGGAAAGCAATTGAAGAATTAAAAGGTAATCTTTTTGCCTGCTTCCTTGCTTCCCTGGGGTTATTGCTTTCCTCGCTGCTTCGTTTGAATATGCTATACCAGCCCAATTCACTGGACGTTCTTTTATGGACTTTCTTTTTCTATATCCTGATAAAATATGTCAACACCGAAAAAGCAAAATGGTTGTATTGGGGCGGAATCATTTTCGGAATCGGTGTTTTGAATAAGTATAATATTGCTTTTCTTGCATTAGGATTTATTCCTGCACTTTTAATAACCAAACAAAGGAAGATTTTTACAAATCCTCACACCTATGGAGCAACTCTGTTAGCTTTGTTGATTGTTCTTCCCAATCTCATCTGGCAGTATAATCATGGTTTTCCAGTAGTTCATCATATGAAAGAACTTTCCAACACTCAATTGGATAATGTTAACAGATTTGATTTTCTGAAATCTCAGTTTTTATTCTTTATCGGAGTTACTTTTGTTATTCTTTTTGGATTTTATGCTTTACTGTTTTATAAGCCTTTTGAAAAGTTTCGTTTTTTCTTCTGGGGATATGCTATTACCATATCACTGTTTATATTTTTTAGAGCCAAAGACTATTACGCCATAGGCATTTATCCTATCTATATTGGTTTCGGATCAGTTTATCTTGAGAATATTTTAAAAAATGGGTGGCAGAGATTTCTAAAACCAGTCTGTATTTTACATCCATTACTTCTGTTTGTGCCTATATATAATCTGGCATTTCCTAATAAAAGCCCTGAGTCTATAGTAGAGAATCCTGAATCTTACAAGAAATTTGGGCTTCTGCGCTGGGAGGATGGAAAAGATCATCCTTTACCTCAGGATTTTGCAGATATGCTGGGTTGGAAAGAACTTGCTCAGAAAGTTGATAAAGAGTATTCCAGATTATCAAAAACCGGAAATACTTTGGTGTTGTGTGATAATTATGGACAGGCCGGAGCTATTAATTATTACTCTAAAAAAGGTATAAAAGCTGTGTCATTTAATGCTGATTATATCAATTGGTTTGATTTAAGTAATAAATACAAGAATCTAATCAGAATTAAAAACCGTCCTGAAGATGAGCTTGAAGAGACGGGTGCTTTTTTTGAACATGCTGTAATGGCCGATTCTGTTACAAATCCATATGCCAGAGAAAAAGGGACTACAATTTTTAGTTTTGAAGGTGCTACAATAGACATCAGGCAGAGGCTTCGGGATGAAATTGTTGTAGTTAAAGGAAAGGACTAGCACTAATGCACAAATTGAAAATATAGAAACCATAAATAAAAGCGAAAGCGAATATAAAAAAAACATTATTGCAATAATGTTGCAATAGTGTTTTTTTGTTTTAACTTTGTGCTATCAATTATTAAATTACTATGCACAATAAAAATTTTGATGTTATCATTATCGGTGGAAGTTATGCCGGATTATCTGCTGGAATGTCTTTAGGAAGATCTTTAAGAAATGTTTTAATTATTAATGAAGGAAAACCTTGCAATAGGCAGACTCCACATTCGCACAATTTTATTACCCATGACGGTAAAACTCCAAGAGAAATTGCAGAATTGGCTAAAGCTGATGTTGAGCAGTACAAAACTGTTTATTTTTTTGATGGAAGAGCTGTAAAATTAATAAAGAGCGGTAATAGCTATGAAGCTGAAGTATCTTCCGGTGAAAGATTCTATGCGAAAAAAATTATTTTAGCTTCAGGAATAAAAGACATTATGCCGGATATTCCTGGGTTTGCTGAATGTTGGGGTATTTCTGTATTACATTGTCCGTACTGCCACGGATATGAAGTAAAAAATGAAGTGACGGGAATTCTAGCCAACGGTGATATGGCTTTTGAGTTTTCAAAACTGATTTTTAATATGACCAAGAAACTAACCTTATTTACCAATGGAAAATCCAGTCTTACTCAGGAACAGACTAAAAAACTGAAAGATCATGACATCAGTCTTAATGAAGATGAAATGGAAAGCATTGAACATGAAAATGGGCAGATTCAGAAAATAATCTTTAAAAATGGAAATACTGCTGCTTTAAAAGCTTTGTATGCGAAGATTCCTTTTGAACAGAATATTGAAGGTTCAGAGAATTTAAACTATGAACTAACGGAGCACGGATTTATCAAAGTAGATTTCATGCAGAAAACAACTGTTCCCGGACTTTTTGCCTGTGGTGATAATGTAAGCATGATGCGATCTGTAGCCAATGCAGTGGCACAAGGTAATTTAGCAGGAGCGATGGTTAATAAAGAACTCTCGGAAGAAGAGTTTTAAGATGTATGAAATACTGATCGGTACCAGACACAACATTAAAAATTACTGCAGCGGGTATGTTAAACAAAATTCATAAATAGACAATACTTTAAAGCTTTTAGGAAATATCAAGTCTAAAATCATATTTTTTGATGCCAAAATCTCAACGAAAATTCCGTACATTTGGGGTGAAAAATTTCAAAAACTAAAAGTAAAATGGATATTATTTTCGACCTGATTGAAAAGGAAAGACAAAGACAGGCCCATGGATTAGAGCTTATCGCATCAGAAAACTTTGTTTCTGAAAACGTGATGAAAGCAATGGGAAGTGTACTGACAAATAAATATGCTGAAGGATATCCCGGAAAAAGATATTACGGCGGATGTGAAGTAGTAGATGAGGTTGAAACATTAGCGATCAACAGAGCAAAGGAACTTTTCGGAGTAGACTATGTAAACGTACAGCCACATTCCGGATCTCAGGCGAATGCAGCCATTTATCTTGCTGTTTTGAAACCAGGAGATAAAATCATGGGAATGGACCTTTCAATGGGAGGGCACCTTACTCACGGTTCTGCAGTGAACTTCTCAGGAATTCAGTATGAAGTAGTTTCTTATGGAGTAGAAAGAGAAACTGGTCTTATCGATTATAATCAAATGAGAGAAGTAGCTTTAAGAGAGAGACCCAAAATGATGATTGCTGGATTTTCTGCGTATTCAAGAGACCTTGATTATGCTAAATACAGAGAAATTGCTGACGAAATCGGAGCCACTCTTTGGGCAGATATCGCTCACCCTGCAGGGTTAGTAGCAAAAGGATTATTAAACTCACCATTTGAGCACTGTCACGTAGTAACCACTACTACTCACAAGACTTTAAGAGGTCCAAGAGGAGGAATGATTATGATGGGGAAAGACTTTGAAAATACATATGGTCACAAAACTCCAAAAGGAGAAACAAAAATGATGAGCCAGGTATTGGATGGTGCTGTATTCCCGGGAATCCAAGGAGGTCCGCTAGAGCATGTTATTGCTGGTAAAGCGGTTGCTTTCGGAGAAGCTTTGGATGGTCAGTTCGAAACGTATGCAAAACAGGTTAAGGCTAACGCTCAGGCTTTATCAAAAGCGATGATCAACAGAGGTTTTGATATCGTAAGTGGAGGTACAGATAACCACTTAATGTTGGTAGATCTTAGAAATAAAGGAGTAAACGGTAAAGAAACAGAAAAGGCATTAGTACTAGCTGATATTACATGTAATAAAAATATGGTTCCTTTTGATGATAAATCTCCATTTACAACATCTGGTATCAGATTAGGAACTGCTGCTATTACAACAAGAGGGTTGAAAGAAAATGATATGGAAACTATCGCAGGACTAATCTCTGAAGTAGTAGATAATATCAAGAATGAAGAAGTTCTTGCATCTGTGAGAAAGAACGTGAATGAATTAATGGAAGGTAAAGCATTATTTAACTACTAATAAAGCTTATAAAATAGTGTAAAGAATGGGCGGAAGCTCATTCTTTTTTTTATTCATATGGAGAAAAAATCTTTTACTTTTGATGAAATTAAACTGAAGCTGGTGAACTATTGTGTGTACCAGGATCGTTGCCATGCCGAGGTAGAGCAGAAAATGAGAGAGTTTTTACTGATTGAAGAGGCAAAGGAAGAGATTTTCCTTTATCTGATGAAAGAAAATTATCTCAATGAGGAAAGGTTTACCAGAAGCTATATCAGAGGGAAATTTTACATCAAACATTGGGGAAGGAATAAAATCAGAATGAATCTTAAGCAGAAGCAAATCTCTGAAAAGCTGATTAATATGTGTTTTGATGAAATATATGAAGATGATTATATAAAAACGATCACAAGAATTTATGAAGATTATTTTTCTAAACAAAAAGGACTTCAGGAATATCAAAAAAAAGCAAAGACCATAAAATATTTAATGAGCAGAGGTTTTGAATATGAGAAAATAAATGATATTTTTGACTGAATGTTGATTAAATCTCACAAATAATTTTTTTTAAACTGAAAAAAAGAAAAAAATAGTTTTTTATGAAAGAATATTCTTCGTAAATATCACCCCCTGCTGAATTTTTATGGTATGATTTTTGTCAAGTCTTTGCTCTATTAACTGACTTCTAATGATTTCAGAAAATAGTTAAACATCAAATTTATTTTTGATTTCAGTAACTGAATAAAATTTTATTTTATTTTTGCATGATTGTATCGAAATTATCATTGGTGGATAATTGGATCTTACACTAACTAAAAATATGAACACAAAAATAGACAATGTAAATTCTCTTAGAAAAAAAATATTTGGAGGAGATAATGTTGTCAATCTCTCGGACGTAAGATATCTTCCTAGATGGATAATATTGGTAATAGATATTATTATTCTGGTTATATCTTTATTTCTTTCCACTTACATTATAGAAAAAATTACACAAAAAGAATTTATTTACCATGAAGATAAAAGTATTGTTTTTGCTTTTATTATACTGGTGAATACGGTTTTCATGTATATTTTTAAAACCTACGCTGGGATTATCAGACATTCTACTTTTATAGATTTATTTAAACTCCTTATTTCGTGCTTTTGTACCATGTTTGTCGTAGCCACGATAAATATTGCCTATTTTTGGATTACAGGAGGTAAATTTATTCTCACTCCTTATCTGGTTTTATATTTTGTGATCTCTTTTATGGGATTATTTCTCTTTAGACTTTATGTAAAAGAGTTTTTTCATATTGTAAGAGAATATAGAAGAAGTGCATTAAAGAAAAGAATTTTAGTTTTGGGAATTGATGAGCAGTCTATTGCCATTGCTAGAGCTATCTTGGATAATCCAAATCTTCCCTATCAGGTAGTAGGATTTTTAACGCAAAGAACAGATTCAAAAAGAGCCTCACTTCTTGGCAAACCAATCTACGCAAAAGAAAAAATTGAAAATAGTACAAAAGATGATCTTGTTGTTGACGGAATCATTATTGTAAAAGAAATGATGTCTAAGGATGAGATGAACTCCTGGGTTAATCTATTCTTAGAAAAAGATCTTAATGTATTTAAAGCCCCTTCAGTACAAAAATTAAGAGATAGTGATTTAGGAGGATCTATTAGAAATCTTCAGATTGAAGACTTACTTAACAGGAAGCCAATTAAGATTGAAAATGAGGAGGTTAAAAGCAGACACTATGGTAAAAATGTTTTGGTTACAGGTGGTGCAGGATCTATTGGTAGTGAAATCATAAGACAGGTTGCGCAGTTTACCCCATCTTTAATTGTCGTTTTAGACCAGGCTGAAACACCTTTGTATGATATTGAACTTGAAATGAAGGAAAAATTTCCTCATATCAGATTTAAGTTTGTATTAGCTGATGTATCTAATATTCATAGAGTAGAGCCTTTATTTCAGGCTTATAACTTCTCAATGGTATACCACGCGGCAGCGTATAAGCACGTTCCTCTGGTAGAAGATAATCCAAATGAGGCAATCCGTGTTAATGTTTTAGGATCAAAGAATATTGCTGTTTTATCCAGTCGTTACAAAGTCAACCGATTTGTAATGATTTCGACAGATAAAGCCGTAAATCCTACTAATGTAATGGGAGCTTCCAAAAGAGCAGCCGAGTTATTTGTTCAGTCTTTACAGCACGCTGAAGGTAATACCACGAAATTCATTACCACAAGATTTGGAAATGTTTTGGGATCAAATGGATCCGTTATTCCTCACTTTAAAAAACAGATCGAAGCAGGAGGGCCTGTTACCATTACGCATCCAGATATTGTAAGATATTTCATGACCATTCCGGAAGCTTGTGAGCTTGTTCTTCAGGCCGGAACGATGGGGCATGGAGGGGAAATTTTCGTTTTCGATATGGGAGAACCAGTTAAGATTCTCGATTTAGCAAGGAGAATGATAAAACTATCAGGTTTTGAACCTAATATCGATATTAAGATTATTTATACAGGACTAAGACCAGGGGAAAAGTTATACGAAGAGCTGTTAAGCGATAATGCAAAAACGCTTCCTACCCATAATGAGAAAATTATGATTTCTAAAGATCCTGCAATGTCGTTTTCGGAAATAGAACGCCTGGTTAATCATATAACAGAAGCTTCTGTAAAAAAAGAAAAAGTGGAAGTAGTTAAAATTTTGAAACTTATAGTTCCCGAATTTATAAGCAACAATTCGATTTACGAGGTTTTGGATAAATAGAAAAAATATAAATGTATATTTGTACAATTTTTAAATGTAATGAAAGGTAAAGCACTAGCCATATTATTAGCATTCTTATTAGTTTCCTGTAAATCTAAATCTAATGCTGATAATGAGTTAAATTATATGCAGAATATAGAAAATGTTGCTATAGAATCATCTGCAAAAAATTCAAATTCTACAATACAGATAGGAGATCAGTTGGTGATCCTTATTACGGCAAAAGATATGGATGTTGTAAGACCATTCAATCAGAATTATTCTTCATCGGAAGTCGTACAGAACAATGCTGCTTCAGGTGGGAATACTCCTTCGCAGGGAGCAACAACAATTTCAGGCCCAACTTATATTGTAGATTCCGATGGAAATATTGATTTTCCTGTTATTGGTAAGCTAAATACGACTAATAAAACATTAGTGGAATTTAAAGAAGAATTAAGAAGCAAAATGACAAAGTTTGTTCTTAATCCTACGGTGAATGTAAGGCTTTCTAATTTCAAGATTACCGTTTTAGGCGAAGTAAATAAACAAGGAGATTATACAATAACGAATGGACATGCTACAATCCTTAATGCTCTTGGGTTAGCGGGAGATCTTACCATGTATGGGAAGAGAGATGAAGTGTTGGTTATTAGAACTGAAAACGGTCAGGTAGTTCATGGTAAAGTTAATCTGAAGGATGCCAATCTTATCAATTCTCCTTTTTATAATTTGAAGCAGGGAGATGCAATTATCGTATCTTCTACCAATACAAAATATATTGCTTCAAAGCAAAACCCTAATACGGGAATATACCTTACTGCAGCTTCTGTAGCTGTAGGAGCAATCGCAATTATTGTTAGTTTGATTAAGAAATAAAAAAAATTAATGGACATCCAAAATTCCTCACAATTTTCCGAGATTAAAAATGAATCCCCAGGTATAGATATTAATGAAATAATAAAACCATACGTGCGAAGATGGCCATGGTTTATTATAAGTGCTATTATAGCTGTTATTTTAGGCTATGTTGCATTGAAGTTTATGACGCCTATTTATGAAGTACAGTCTACTGTACTCATAAAAGATTCTAAAAATCAATCGTCTCCCGTTTCTAATGAATTGGGAGTTTTACCTGATTTATCCGGATTTGGCGGATTAAAAACGAATAGTATTTCAAATGAAATTGAGATTTTCAAATCGAAGAGATTAATATATGATGTGGTTGAAAATCAAAGTCTTCAAACCAATATTCTTACCAAAAATAAACTCAGAACAATTGAATTATATAAAGAAACTTCTCCCATTGAGGTAAAGCTAATTTCGGAGAAACCTAATATTCTGCCTAATAATGTAATTAATCTTCAGATTAAAGGAGAACAATTGGTTATTAAACTTGCGGGTTCCCAAAAAGAAATTATATCAGGATTTGGAAAAACAATATCCCTTCCTTTTGCCAACATCATTATTGTAAAAAATAAAAAGTTTGAAAAAAAACCGGGTGACAAATTAGATTATGATAATTTAGAACTGGTGATCTCTTCAAAAGAAGGTAAAGTAAACAGCTTACAGGGAATGCTTAACGTAGCATTGGTCAATAAAGAAACTACCGTTCTGAAATTGAGCATGAAATACCCTCAGACTTCAAAAGCAAAAGACATTATTAATGCACTGATTATTGCGTATAATAATGACGCAATTTCAGATAAAAATGTAGAATCTAAGAAAACATTAGATTTTATAGAAGAGAGAATTAAAAAGCTTTCAGTAGAACTTGGACAGGTTGAAAATCAAAAAGAAAGTTTTAAATCAAAGAATAATCTTACAGATCTTGAAACTGAAGCTAAAATAGATTTACAAAGTTCAGCAGAAGCCAGAGCGAAACAATTGGATATTGATGCTCAGCTGGAACTTACAAATACATTAATTAATTTTGTTTCAAATCAGGGACAATATCAGGTTCTTCCTACTAATGTAGGCTTAAATAATCCAGATGCTACCGCAGGGGTAGGTTCATACAATCAGCTAATATTACAGCGAAACAGACTTTTAGAATCTGCAACTCCTGAAAATCCACTTGTGGTAGATGTTACCAAGCAGATCAATTCTATGCGTACCTCTATTATGCAGAGTTTGCAGAGAAACAGAAAAGGTCTTGAGCTTGCCAGAAATGAATATCTGGGTGAACAAAATAAAGTAACCAACAAGATCTCAAAACTTCCAACCATTGAAAAGATTTTCAGAGGGATTGAAAGACAGCAGCAGATTAAAGAAAATTTATATCTATTATTACTTCAGAAAAGAGAGGAAACTGCAATTGCACAATCTATCTTTGCCCCTAAAGCCAGAGTTATAGATATGGCATTTGCATCTATGGGACCTGTAGCTCCACAAAAAAGCATTATTCTTTTAATTGCACTTTGTATTGGACTGCTGATTCCTCTTGGTATCATTTACCTGAAAGAAATACTGAATAATAAACTGGAAACCAAACATGATCTTGAAAAATTAGTTCATGCGCCAGTTATTGCAGAATTACCAAGTATTGAAAAAGGAGAATCTGAAATTGTTAGAGTTAATGATATTACTCCAATGGCAGAAGCATTTAGAATTCTGATCACAAATATGAATTTTATGCTGCCTAAAAATAAAGATAAAGGTAAAATTGTTTTTGTGACTTCTACTGTAAAAGGAGAAGGTAAGACCTTTACTTCGGTTAATTTAGCTCTTACTTTAGCAAACCCAAAGAAAAAAGCCATTATCATTGGTTCCGATATCAGGAACCCTCAATTACAACGTTATAATCCGGCGAGAAAGGGACTTATTGGACTTACTGAATATCTGTATTCTGATCAGACAAAAATTGAAGATATTGTTCATGTATCTACATTTAACCCTCACCTTGATGTAATTTATTCGGGGATGATTCCTCCTAATCCAACAGAATTGTTGTCTAATGGTAGATATGAACTGCTTCTTGATAATCTTAAGGATAAATATGACTACATTATCTTAGATACAGCGCCATTGTTGCTTGTTACTGATACATTCCTGATTGCTGAACTTTCAGATGTTACCCTGTATGTATCAAGATCTCAGTATACAGAGAAATCATTGATTGAATTTGCAAACAATAATATTGATCAGAAGAAAATCAGAAATGTTGGATTTGTCCTGAATGATGTAAGCAGAGAAAATCTGGGATACAGTAATAAATATGGATACGGATATAATAATGTAGAGGACAAAAACTTATGGCAAAAGATTAAAGGTTTATTCGGTAAATAATGACATGAAATGATGAGAAATTATAAAATTGCAATTATTGGACAAGGATATGTAGGTCTTCCCTTAGCGTTAGAATTTGCTAACTACTATCCTGTACTTGGTTTTGATATTAATGCTGAGAGGATTATTCAACTGAATGAAGGGGTAGATATTACGCTTGAAGCAGAAGCTGATAAACTTGCTGTAGGATTAAAAAAATATGCCGAATCAAGAGGAGAAATAGGATATAGAGCAACAGCAGATATCAACGAAATTTTAGTTTGTAATATTTTTATTGTCACTGTACCTACTCCTATAGATAAATACAACGCTCCTGATCTTGGACCTTTAATTTCTGCATCCAAGATGTTGGGGGATATTATTAAGAAAGGTGATATTATTATTTATGAATCAACTGTTTTTCCTGGTTGTACAGAAGAAGAATGTGTTCCGGTACTCGAAAAATCTTCAGGACTTAGATTTAATAAAGACTTTTTTGTAGGATATTCACCTGAAAGAATTAATCCGGGAGATAAAGTAAATACTTTAACCAGTGTTAAAAAAGTAACTTCCGGATCTACGGAACAAGTAGCGGAGGAAGTGGATTCGCTCTATAAAAAAATTATTACAGCAGGAACCCACAAAGCTCCGAGTATTAAGGTTGCTGAAGCTTCTAAAGCAATAGAAAATGCACAAAGAGACGTGAATATCTCTTTTGTGAATGAGCTGGCCCTTATTTTTGATAGAGTTGGAATTGACACACATGATGTTCTGGAGGCAGCCGGCACAAAATATAACTTTCTAAAATACAAACCTGGATTAGTTGGTGGACATTGTATATCCGTTGATCCTTATTATTTAGCGCACAAGGCCGAACAATTAGGCTATCACCCGGATGTTATTTTATCTGGCCGCCGGGTAAATGATTCCATTGCAAAATTCATTGCATCCAAAGTTGTAAAACTTCTTATTTCAAAAGGAGGTGTTATCAAAAATTCCAAAGCTTTGATTTTAGGTGTAACTTTCAAGGAAAACTGTCCTGATGTTAGAAATACAAAAGTATTGGATATCTATTCTGAATTGATTGATTATGGTATTGATGTAGATATCTTTGATCCATGGGCGAGCCGTGAAGAAGTAAAACATGAATATGGTGTTGAAATGCTTGAACATCTTGATGAGACTAAAAAGTATGACTCTATTATCATCGCTGTTTCCCATAATGAATTCCTTGAAATGGATATTCAGAAATTCAAAAAAGAAAATACTGTTGTATTTGATACTAAGGCGTGTCTAGACAGAAACCTGGTAGATGCCAGACTGTAATTCTTGAATTCTGCAAAGGACATTAGATTATAATTGTTGATGAAAGAAAGAAGTTTAAGTGTAAATTATATTCTAAGTGCTCTTAGAATTTTAACCTCAGCTATCGTTGGGCTGCTTATTATGTCTCATGCCAATAAAGTATTGGGCGCAGAGATTATAGGGAAAGTAGAATATGCAAATACCATTATCAATTACTTTATTATGTTCTCTCTTTTGGGAATTCCAATGTATGGAGTAAGAGAAGTTGCCAAACAAAAAAATAATAAAAAAGAACTTTCAAAAACACTGGTAGAGCTTCTTTCCATTGTGTTTTTTACTACACTTGCTGCTTACATCGTATTATTTACATTTTTATTTGGTTTTCATTTTTTTGAAAATTATAAAAATTTAATTCTATTATTTAGTATTGTTATATTTTTAAATAATGCTGGTGCGGAATGGTTTTTTATAGGAATGGAAGATCAGATGTATATTACCATAAGATTTGTTTTTGTTAGGCTGATCGCATTGGGAATGCTCTATTTTATGGTAAATACCCAAGATGATTATCTTATATACGTTTTGATTACTATCCTATACATTTGCGGATCAAATATATTTAATTTTTACTTTTTATTCAGGCATATTCAATTCAATGAAATCCGATATAAAGACCTTGACTTTAAAAGACATATCAAACCTGTTATGACTATTTTTATAGCAGCAGTTTCTGTAAATATTTATTTACAACTGGATAGTTTTTTAATTAGTAAATTAGCCGGTGATAAGTATCTGGGGTATTATGCCGCTTCTAATAAACTCATAAGACTTGCTATCACATTTATATCTGTAATAGGTCTTGTTTTAATTCCACGACTATCGGCTTATTGGGAATCTGATAGAAAGATGTATACAGATACACTCACAAGATCATTTAATCTAATACTGATATTCTTTATACCAATTTCTGCTTATTTTTATATTTTTTCAGAAAAAATAATTTTAACTATGGCAGGTAAAGATTTTTTACCCGCTATACATACTATGAAATTGTTGGCGCCTGTTTGTCTTATTGCTGGTGTTGTATATTTTTTGGGATATCTCGTTTTGTTTATCCAAAAAAGAGAAAAAATCTATACTTACGCAGTAATTCTTTCAGCAGTTTTCAGCGCTTTAGTTAACTTATATGCAATAAAAAAGTGGCAACAGGATGGAGCTGCGGTAACTCAAATATGTGCAGAAATATTGGCAATATTATTTATGTTGGCTTTTATTTGGAGAGAACTTCCTAAAAAACTTTTATTTAATATTAATATCTTGAAAATTTTAATAAGCTCAACGTTAGGATTTCTATGTATAGTTCTCTTTAGAAAATATATTAACTGGGAGTTTAACTTCTTTACTTTTACCGGAGAATCAATTATCTTTTTTTTATCTATCTTTGTTAGTCTTCTCTTAACGAAGGAAAAATATGTCTCGGAAGCACTTTCAATGATAATTAAGAGATTTAAACAGATAATCAAATAGTTTTAAGCGAAAATGATTCCATATATTATACTTTATTTTTTGTCAACTTTGCTTTCACTTTATACTTACCTTAAAGAAAGAACAAATGCCATACCCTTTTTGCTTTTTATATTAGCTGTAGGGATATATGCGGGGTCAAGATTGAATTTAGGTGGATATGATTATGATGTGTATGAGTTAATGTATAATAATACCAATTCAGATTTTTCCGATCTGGTATCTCCTGGATATTTTCTTCTACAAACAACAGAAAAAGGATATATTTTTGTCATGTCCTTTTTCCGATTTCTACATGCAGGTTTTAATACTTTTTTTATTTTCCTTGGACTGTTCTGTAGTTTTGGATTGTTTTTTGTCTTCAGACAATATTCAAAGTTTCCCTATCTTATTCTCACTATTTTTTTAGCGAAAGGATACCTATATTACTTTTTTACTGCGCAACGGCAAATTATAGCTATGGTTATATGCTGGATTGCTCTTAAGGCTGTTATTGACAGAAAATTAATACCGTTTTTACTTCTAGTTGTATTGGCTTCCTTTTTTCATACAAGTGCTATTGTCTTTGTGATCGTATATCCTATTGTTACCTTAAAGATAACAAATAAGGGAGTGATTATGTTACTTCTTGGGTCAATCCTTATTGGAGTACTTAAAATAGGAATTATTTTAGGAACATTCATTTCCGGTTTTCTGCCGTTTGGGGCGGATAAATTGACCGGATATTTAGAAGGTGAAACCACAGGAGTAAACATTTTGAACTTCATCGAAATGGTTCCTATACTTTTTATTATCCTGCATTTTAGAAAAAATATTGAAAAGAAAATTGATAACTTTAATGCTCTTTTTAATATATATTTAGTATTTGTACTTATCACATTTGCTTTTTATGATTTTGTTTTTATTGCTAGACTGAAAGGTTATTTTTTAATTGGATATATTATCATATTATCATCTCTTTGTTATATTCCACAGAAAAAAAAGCTGGGAATTGGCATAGTTTTTTTATTGCTGTTGTATTGTTTTGCTGTATACGCAAGAGAATTGTTGACATTTGACGATGGTGAAGGTTATCTGCCTTACAGGTCTTATTTATTTAATAATTTTTAGGAAATGAATTATTTAAAAAAAAGCTTAGTAATATTGTTTTTTCAGTTTATATTATTCTCTTATGGCCAGTCAAAAGAGATTAATATCAATACATTTAAAGTCTATGGAAATGATAAAGCTGATGTTACAGGAAATTTTGACAAAGCTATAGAATATATAAGTACTAATGGAGGTACTCTTTACATTCCGAAAGGAAATTATTATTTAGATAATAAAAACAGAATTAGAAAGGGAATAAATAATAATAGTTATATCTTTTTGGTTAAAAATAATTTTAAAATAAAATTAAATAAGGAAGCTGTTCTTTATTATAGAAATAATTTCAAGGGATTCAGATTCAGGAGTACTCAGGATCCTAATGATAAGACTATTAATAATTTTGAAGTTGAAATAGAAGGGGGTACAATAGATTGTTCAGCCAATTATACTGTAAAAACAAAAGGAAATCCTGATATTTGGGCGTTTGTAGGAGAAACTCTTAAAAGGTTTAAAGCTACTAACATGGTAGTTCGTAATCTTTATGGAACTGCAGCAATTGGTGCAGGCTTTAATGATGTAAATCTGATTTCAGATAACAGATTTGAAAATGTTACAGGAAATCCATTAGATTATATTGATAACCATGGTAATGGTATTTATATAGCAAACAGTAAAAGTTATGAAGTAAAAAACAACAAGGTTATCAATAATCTGAACATTACTAAAAGGTTGGGAACAGTAGGTATCTGTATTGAGGGAGAAGGAATTGGAGATGGAGTAATTTCAGGTAATGAAGTTACCGGATATGACAGAGGTATTCATGTTGAGCATACTGAAGGAACCTCAACAATCATTAATAATCATTTAATAGGTAACTCTTCGGGAGTAGTTTTGTGGGATAATAATGGATATAAACAGATTGTGGAGTCTAATATTATCAGTAACAAAGGGCTTAGTAAGAATAATAAACCTATTTTATATACATCTGCTCCTTTGCTGATCTTAGGGTATAATACAAATGAAGGGACAATAATCAAAGGCAATACGATTACATTGGAAAAAGATTTTTTTATACCTAATGAACTGCTTCAGGTCACAAGTAATAATGTTGCAATATCAAATAATACATTTTATGATGAAACCGGAACTTTATCTCTTTCTATAGCACAAGGCAGAGGGCAAAAACAAAAAGTTAGGAATATAAGTTTTTTCAGTAATAAAGTAAAGGGAGCAAAACTTTATGTATATGATGCAAGTGATGTAAATGTTTCTGATAATCAATTTGATGTGGATGAAGCTGTTTTCTCTTTTGACAATTCAAATAATGTTTATAAAAATAACTCATTTCCTGTAAGGAGAAGTGCCAATAAGATTCAATTATTTGGAAAATATATGATCCGTTAAAGTATGAATAGAAAGAAAATAATAAAGTACATTAAATCTGATTTATACAGATATACAGGTAATTATTCATTGAGATCTTTTTTAATTCAATATTTGATTAATAGAGGATTTAATTATTCTGTTTGGATGAGGCTTTGCCAGCACAGAAATCCATTATTTCATAAAATATGTTTTGTCATCTTAAATTTCAAACGTATTAGATACAGAATTGATATCAGCCATAAAACAAAGATTGGATATGGATTTTATTTAGGACATTCCGGACCATTAGTGATTAATCCTACAACTATAATCGGGAATAATGTCAATCTGTCTCAATATGTAAGTATAGGTGCTAATGAAAATAATGCTGCTGTAATAGGAGACAATGTGTATATTGGTCCTAACGTGTGTATTATAGAAAATGTGAAAATCGGAAGTAATTCAACCATTGGTGCAGGTAGTGTAGTAATTAAGGATATTCCTGAAAATGCTACTGCTGCTGGAAATTATGCTAAAGTTTTGAATTTTAATAATCCAGGAAGATACGTCAATAACAGATTCGAAAATTAAAAAAATGCTTATAACAATTTTCACGCCAGCCTATAACAGAGGATCTTTGCTAAAAAGATTATATGATAGCTTATGTGGGCAGGAGGCACAAAATTTTGAATGGATAATTGTAGATGATGGTTCTTCTGATAATACGGAGGCTGTGATTAAAGGTTTTGTGGAAGAAAATAGGATTAATATTATTTATCATAAACAAACAAATTCCGGAAAACATATCGCTATCAACAAAGGTGCTGAATTAGCCAACGGAGAGCTGTTTTTCATTGTTGATAGCGACGATTATCTTACTGATGATGCAACAAAAATAATTGCTCAAAAATATAAAGAAGTTCAAGGAAATGAAAGATATGCCGGAATATCAGGAAGAAAAGGATATTCTGAAAAAGAATTCATTGGTTCAAAAGAAGAATTTAACGATATTCATGCCAATGCATTAGATTTCAGATATACTTATAGGATGAAAGGAGACATGGCTGAAGTAATAAGAACAGAGATCATCAGAAAATATCCTTTTCCCGTAAAAAATGAAAAATTTTGTACAGAAGGCTTACTATGGTTCAGAGTTGCTCTGGATTATAAATTTCTTTGGTTTAATAAAATTATATATATTGCTGAATACCTGGAAGGAGGATTGTCAAATAATATTTTTAAAATAAGAAAAAACTCTCCTGAATATGCTACTCTTTTTTATTCAGAGTTGTCAAAGATGCCTGTTCCTTTTACTCAAAAAATAAAAGCAAATATGAATTACTGGCGATTTGCCAGGTTCTCTCCAAAAACATTTTCAGAGAAGTGGAATAATATAAACCCTTTTCTTTCTTTGATAGGACTGCCGTTAAGTTTAATATTTTTAATAAAAGATCCTAAATGAAAATCTTGCATATTATAGACAGTCTGGGGGCGGGCGGTGCAGAAAAATTAATAGTTGATACAGTTCCGTTATTGGTAGAAAGAAGCAATGAAGTTGATGTACTTTTGCTGAATGGAGAAAAGACCCCTTTTTATGCTGAATTGGAAGAGAAAAACTGCTGTAATATATATTCACTCGGAAGATCGTTTTATAATCCATTTTATATTTTAAAAATTATCCCTTATCTGTTTAAATATAATGTAGTTCATGTTCACCTTTTTCCTGCACAATATTTTGCTGCATTAGCAAGAATTTTTTGCTGGAAAAAACAAAAATTTATATTTACAGAACATAATACTTCTAATAGAAGACTGAAAAATAATAAACTGAAAACTCTGGAGCGGTTTATCTACAGCTTTTATGATAAAATAATATGTATTACGCCAGAAGTAAAAGAAGTTTTAATAAATAAACTGGCGATTAAGGAGAATAAGTTGATCGTTATAGAGAACGGTGTTGATATTGCTAAAATAAATAATGCAAAACCACATAATAAAGAAACATTCAGATTTAAGGAAACTGATATTTTATTAATGATGGTGGCGGGTTTCCGTGAGCAGAAAGATCATGATACACTTATCAAGACATTATCTTCTTTGCCAGAAAAATATAAATTAATTTTAGTGGGAGGTGGAGAGCGTGAAGATAAACTTAAACAATTGGTTGAAGCTCTCGGCTTACAAAATAGAGTGCATTTCTTAGGAATAAGATCAGATGTATATTCTTTATATAAAATGAGTAATATTGCTGTGTTGAGCTCACATTATGAAGGGTTTGGAATTGCCGCTGTAGAAGCAATGGCTTGTGGAATACCTCTTGTTGCTTCTGATGTTGAAGGGCTTGCACAGGTAGTCTCAGGAGGAGGAATAGTATTTGAAAAAGGAAATACTGATGCTTTGAAAGAACGTATTTTGAGTTTGGAGAATGAAGCTTATTACAAAGAAATTGCTTTTAAAGGAAAGGTTAAGGCTCAACAATATGATATTAAAAAATTGGTAGATAGAACGATAGATATTTATTGTAATTGAAAAAAAGTTTAATGGACATCAACAAATACATATCCAGTAAGCCAGATTTTTTATTATACTTTATTCCCGGGCTTTTTGCTTTAATATCTGTATCCATTACAAATCCTCCGGCAGCGTATGACGATTTGTATCGTTTCTATACATTTTATAATTATTTTAAAGATTTTTCAGTCAGTGAATTTTTTACTTTTGTAAAGAATCTTCCAGATTTTCTAATTCCAATATACTTATACATTTTCAGTAAACTTGGAATTTCTGTAAATGTATTTCTGGGATTTATAACTTATACAACTGTATTGATTATTCTTAAACTCAGTTTTCTGATTTTGGGAGACCAGAAGAAAAATGTATTTTCATATTTGTTTTTACTTTCTGCTATTAGCTTTTCAGGTCTGCTTTCAGGGGTAAGAAATCTGCATAGTATTGCATTTATATATCTTGCTATTTACCTGTACCTTGAAAACAAAAGAATAAAAGCTTTAGGGAGTTATTTGATCTCGGTTCTCACCCATTTTAGCTCCTGGATGTATGTTGTACTTTTTGTATTCTTAAAATTTAAAATGCGATGGATTTATGTGGTATGGATTGCTTCATTTGTTGGACTTCTATTTCCATTTATTTTATTTCCATACCTGAAAGATGAGATAGAGTATAGCCCGATTCCTATCATTGGTAAAATTCAACATTATGCCCTTGTTAAAGATTATTATTATACCCTTACCCAAAAAGATGGTAAAATCATTTTTGCCAGCTTTTTAAAATTCAGCTGGTACATCTTTATGATACTGTTTTTGTTTTTCAAGTATAAAAGAAATAATGAAAGCGTATGGGTGAAAATTCTTTTCATTGTTTCTATATTGATGAACATATTTCTTATCCAGCTGACAGTCTTTGAAAGAATTTCACTTTTTGCTAAAATTCTTTTTGTAGTATGTCTGCTTGGAGACAGGCTGATCCCCTATAAAATTAAAAAATGGACTCTTGCCTACTTTTTATTTTTATTTGTGATTCAGATAACTTTATATATGAAAGGACTTTTATTGTTAGAATAAATATGATTAAACTTATTAGAACCTCAACAATTCCTGAATCAATGAATATTTTACTTAAAGGACAGCTTAAGTTCTTGGGGAATTCTTTTGATATCACAGCAGTTTCTGGGGAAAGCTCTTATCTGGAAGAATTAGTAGAACGTGAAAATGTTAAGATTTTTCCAATAGAGATGCAGCGTAAAATATCACCTCTCAAGGATCTTGTATCGTTGATAAAATTATATTTTTATTTAAAGAAGGTAAAACCCACCATTATACACTCTATTACACCTAAGGCAGGGCTATTGTCTATGTTAGCTGGGAAAATGGCAGGAGTTCCCATACGTATGCATACCTTTACAGGGCTTATCTTTCCAACAAGAACAGGTCCCATGCAGAAACTTCTTATAAAAATGGATCAACTCCTGTGCTGGGCTGCAACCAATATTTATCCTGAGGGAAAAGGTGTTGAATCTGATTTGAAAAAATTTAATATAACGGCTAAACCTTTAAAGGTTATTGCCAATGGAAATGTAAATGGTATAGATTTAGATCATTATAGCGAAAAAAAAATCAGCGGTAATGTTACAGATCTGTTAAAAAAAGAATTGAATATTGAAAAAGATGATTTTGTCTTTATTTTTGTTGGAAGAATTGTAGGAGATAAAGGTATTAATGAACTTATTAAAGCCTTTACAGGAATAAAAAATAGAAATATCAAGCTTTTGCTGGTAGGGACATTTGAAGAAGAGCTTGATCCTTTGGATAAAGATACTTATGAAGAAATACAAAGCAATGAAAATATTATTACAGTAGGTTTTCAAAAAGATGTAAGACCTTACTTTTTAATTTCGGATGCTTTGGCTTTTCCCAGTTACAGAGAAGGGTTTCCTAACGTAGTAATGCAGGCTGGGGCTATGGAACTTCCCTGTGTAGTATCAGATATTAATGGATGCAATGAAATTATTGTTCAACAAGAAAATGGATTGATTGTTCCCTCCAGAAATGTTGAAAAACTTCAGGAGGCCATGGAACAAATGATTAATAATAAAGAAAATTATTTGAAAATGAAGTCAAAGGCAAAAAAGATGATTGAAGAAAGATATGATCAGAATTTTGTATGGAAGGCTCTTTTAGATGAGTATAACAGATTGTTGGTAAACGAAAAAATAAACACAAATGTATAAATTGTTTTTCAAGAGAGTTATTGATTTTACTTTTTCATTAATTTTTTTAATTGTTTTTAGTCCTGTTTTCATTTTTGTAATGTTAGGGTTATTGATCGTTAATAACGGAAAGCCATTTTTCTTTCAGAAAAGAGCAGGGAAAAATGATAAAATCTTTGAAATTATCAAGTTCAAAACAATGAACGATAAAAAAGATGATAATGGAGATCTCTTGCCGGATACGGAAAGACTAACATCATTTGGTGCTTTTGTAAGAAAAACGTCTTTAGATGAGCTTCCTCAGCTTTTTAATATCTTTAAAGGAGAAATGAGCCTTATAGGACCAAGACCATTACTCCCGGAATACTTGGAATTTTATTCAGATTTTCATAAAAGAAGACATCTGGTACGTCCTGGAATTACCGGGCTTGCTCAGGTTAAAGGAAGAAATCAGATGAAATTTTCTGAAAGATTTAACAATGACGTTTATTATGTTGAGAATATTTCTTTTGGACTTGATATTAAAATAATATTTTTGACTGTAAAATCAGTTTTGTTCAAATCATCAACAATTGTAAACGGACAGACAGTAGACGAGGTTGATGATCTCGGAATAAGTAGAAATTTAAGTAAAAATCATTTTAAAAAATAAAATATGAACATCAGAGGGAAGAAAGTTGTGCTAAGAGCAATAGAAAGAGAAGATTTAGAACTGCTTCATAAATGGTCGAATGATCCTGAAATTAATTATATGTTAGGTGGATGGCATTTTCCATCAAATAAGAATGATCAGGAAAAATGGTTTGAAACATTATCATTAAATTCCAATAATCAAAGATTTGCAATCGATACTGAAGATTTAGGTCTTATTGGAATGGCCAATCTTGTAAATGTAAACTGGAAAGACAGAAACGGTTTTCATGGAATGCTATTAGGAGATAAAGACATGAGGGGAAAAGGATATGGTGTAGATACCATCATGGCTATGAACCGTTATGCTTTTGAAGAATTGGGACTTATGAGAATGAACGGTTCAATGATCTCTTATAATGAAGCATCCATCGGAGTATACACAAAAAAATGTGGTTGGGTAGTAGAAGGAATCAAAAAAAATCATTACTTCAGAAAAAATGAATGGTGGGACGAAGTTGTAGTAGGAATTACCCGTGATGATTATTTCAAACTTATTGAAGAAAATAATTATTGGAAAAAATAATAATGAATAAAGAATTTGGTTCAGACTTTCATTTTATTTATTCAGAAAAAAAACAAAGTCAATTTCTTAGCCAAAGTAATTTGACTTTGTTTTTTTCCGGAAGAGTAGCGATCTATAACCTGCTTAAATTCGGTATATCAAAATATGGCTGGAAAAAAGTAGGGTTTCCCAGTTATTATTGTCATGAAGTAGTAACATTTTGTAAGGACTTAGATGCTGAGATTACTCTTTACGAATATAATCCTCTGGAAGATCATGAAATTATTTGGGAAGATAATCCCGGATCAGTAATCGTTAATGTTAATTTTTTTGGAATCAAGAAAGCGAACCTTGATTTTCTTAAAAATACAGTGACCATAGAAGATATAACCCATGATTTATTGAGCAGTAATCAATCATCTGCAGATTATTATTTTGGATCATTACGAAAACAAATCCCTATAGGAGCGGGTGGTTTCTGCATATTAAAAGAAGGAGAATCTTTTTCAGACGATTTACAAGTTACACAAACAGCCGTACAAACCTATCAAAAGAAGTTAACAGCAATGTTTCTCAAAACAGAATATCTGGAAGGTAAATTGGAGCATAATGATCTGTACAGAAAATATTATCAAGAGGCAGAACATATTTTTGAAGACCATGCTACGGATTCTCTTTTACCTGATCAGGCAATTGCTCAGTTACAGACATACTCTATAGAGAATTTAATTGCAGCCACTAATGAAAACATTATCCTGGGAGTTGAAACACTTTTGCGATCTGAACAGTTTAAAGTAGCTAATAAAAACAATGGGTTTTGCCTTATTCTTTATTGTGAAAACCAAGAAATAAGAGATCAATTAAGAGAATATCTGATTAAAAATAAAATTTTTCCGGCTGTTTTATGGCCTGATCAAATTTTTGAAAGAGATAAAAACTTACAGAATAGAATATTATGTGTTCACATGGATTTTAGATATTCTTCTGAAGAAATTAAACATATAGCTAACAAAATAAACAGTTTTTTTGAAAATGTATAGATTTGAGATTATTGATCAATTACTGCCTGAATGGAATAAAGTGGTTAAGTCCTCAAATGTCTATGATTTCCATCATACTTCATTTTATCATTCAATAGATAATACTTTTAACAGTAAACTTTTTGTAGCTTATAACGATCAGGAATTTATTGCATTACCTTTGGTTATAAGACCAATAGGAGAAACAGGTCTCTTTGACTGTACATCAGTGTACGGATATGCAGGGCCAGTCACAAACAAAGAAGATTTTAATTTTGATCCAGAGTTCAGCTCTTTTTTCAAAGAATCATTTAATGCATATTGTGAAGAGAACGGTATTGTTTCTGCATTTTCTAGATTGCATCCTTTGATTGAGCATTCTTCTTTTTTTGAAGATTTTGGAAAAGTAATTGACATTAACAAAACTATTGCGATTGACCTTACTCTTTCTCCAGAGCAGCAAAGAGCTCAATACAGAAAATCAAACAAATCTGAAATCAATCAGCTGAAAAGAAAAGAGTTTTATGTGACTGAAGCTCAAGACCAAAATGATATTGATGCTTTTGTTTCCATTTATTATGAAACAATGGAACGTGTAAATGCTTCTCCGGGGTATTTTTTTACAAAAGAATATTTCAATTCTTTTCTTAAAAATGATAACTTTGACAGTAAATTGCTCTTGGCTAAATACAATGAAGAAGTTACTGCCGGCGCAATCTTTACAATGACAAAAAAAATAATGCAGTATCATCTGGCGGGAACCACTGAACAGTATATAAGAGAAACTCCAATGAAATTAATATTGGATGAAGCTAGATTGTTGGGAAATAATGCAGGTATGGAAGCTTTACATTTAGGTGGCGGCGTAGGAGGAAGTGATGAAGACTCACTTTTTAGATTTAAATCCGGTTTCTCTAATAAACAATGTGAATTTAAAGTATGGCAATATATTATTAATGAGAAAAGATATAACGAGCTGTCAGAAAAAATAGGTAACAAAAACAGTAGCTTTTTCCCATTATATCGCAGTGAATAAAAATACGTAAACATGAATAATAAAATCTGGCTTTCCTCACCACATATGGGAGGCAACGAGCAAAAATATATCAACGAAGCATTCAAAGAAAACTGGGTTGCACCGTTAGGTCCTAATGTGAATGGCTTTGAAGAAGATTTAGAAAATTTTTTAAATAAAAACGTAAAAGTTGCAGCTCTATCTGCAGGAACAGCGGCCATTCACCTTGCGTTAATTGAATCAGGTGTTCAATACGGCGATGAAGTGATCTGTCAATCTATGACATTTTCAGCATCTGCCAATCCTATTGCGTATTGCGGAGCAACTCCTGTTTTTGTTGATAGTGAAAAAGAAACCTGGAACATCTGCCCAAAAGCATTAAGAGAAGCTATTGAAGTCAGGATTCAAAAAGGTAAAAAACCTAAAGCTATCATTGTTGTTCACCTATACGGAATGCCTGCAAAAATGGATGAGATTACTGCTATTTCTAAAGAGTTTGGAATAGACCTTATTGAAGATGCTGCGGAAGCTTTAGGATCAACATATAAAGGACAGGCTTGTGGAACTTTCGGGCGTTTCGGAGTTTTGAGCTTCAACGGAAATAAAATTATAACGACTTCAGGTGGTGGAGCATTAGTATGCCACACAAAAGAAGATCAAGATAAAATTGTTTTTCTATCAACTCAGGCGCGTGACAATGCTCCTCACTATCAGCATTCTCATATCGGGTTCAATTACAGAATGAGTAATATTGTGGCCGGAATTGGAAGAGGCCAGATGGAAGTATTGAAAGATCGTATAGAAGCGAGAAGAGGAATGCATAGCTTTTACGTTGATATTTTTAAAGATATTGACGGAGTAGATGTTTTCTCTGAGCCAAATACAGACTTTTATTCCAACCATTGGCTTTCTGCAATTATTGTTAATCCAGATATTACAGGAAAAAACCGTGAAGATCTAAGGCTTGCATTTTTAGAAGATAATATTGAATCAAGACCGCTTTGGAAGCCTATGCACTTACAACCTGTTTTTGCTGACGCTCCTTATTATGGAACAAATATTTCTGAGAAATTATTTGAGGATGGATTGTGTCTGCCATCGGGATCTAATCTCACAGAAGAAGAAAAAGAAAGGATTGCAACTATAATCAATAAGTTTTTTAAAGGTTAATATTTTTTCTGATGAATTATAGAAGGTTTGGGAAAATTATTTTTGATTGTGTTTTATCAATTCTTTTATTATTTCCCTTATTTCCTCTATTAATTCTCTTATTTATAATATCAAGCCTGGATACCCGGTCTAACGGCGTTTTTTTTCAAAAAAGAGTTGGGCAGAATGGAAAGGTTTTTATTATCTATAAATTAAAAACAATTGACCCCCAAAAAGGAAAAAGTTCCCCAATAGGATTAATACTCAGAAAGTATAAACTTGATGAACTTCCTCAGCTCTTTAATATTTTAAAAGGTGATATGAGCTTTGTAGGACCTCGTCCTGACATTGAAGGATATTATGATAGCCTTGAGGGAGAAAATCGGAAAGTCTTACAATTAAAACCCGGATTAACCTCAGAAGCAAGTATTAAATATAGTAATGAAGATGCTTTGTTAAAATCTCAGAAAGATCCTTTGTCATATAACGATAATATAATATTTCCGGATAAAGTAAAGATGAATTTGAACTATCTTGAAAATATTTCTTTCAGAGAAGATCTGAGAATTTTATGGAGAACAATTTTCAAAATATTAAAATAAATTTGAACCCCTATAATTAATAAGGATCCAATAAATTATGAAAATTAAAGAAACCCCACTTAAAGACTGTTATATTATAGAACCTACCATTTTCGAAGATGATAGAGGTTACTTTTTTGAAAAGTTCAACGAAAAAAGGTTTGAAGAACTTACAGGAATGAACGGGCATTTCGTTCAGGATAATATTTCTAAATCATCTTATGGCGTATTAAGAGGATTACATCTTCAGAAAGGGGAGCACGCCCAAGCAAAACTAGTTTCTTGTCTTGAAGGTAGCGTTTGGGATGTGGTGGTAGATCTTAGAGAAGATTCTCCTACATTCGGACAGTGGTTCGGAATTGAACTCACAGCAGAAAATAAGTTGCAGCTTTATGTACCAAGAGGTTTTGGACATGGTTTTTCTGTATTAAGTACAAATGCGGTATTCTCTTATAAATGTGACAATTTTTATAATAAAGAATCAGAAGGAAGTGTAAGATTTAATGATCCCGACCTGAATATAGATTGGCAGATTGATGAAAAAGACGCTGTCCTTTCAGAAAAAGACCAAAATGCCCCTGGCTTTAAAGAAAAAAACTTTTAAAGTATACTATTGAAAAGAGGCTGTCTCAAAAGACAGTCTCTTTTTTATTGCAATTTTTTGTGAGGGACTTAGTTTTGTATTTTAATTATTTAGGATTTAGTTTTTTGATGAGTTGTGGATGTATTTTTTTTAAAAAAGAGCAGATTTTACCCTGCAAGCGCTAATTTTCTTAGATTGTGAGCAATAGCAACCAGGCCGATTTCTATTTCGACTTTATTTTGTCCTCTAAGCATAAATCTTTTAAATCCTTTGTTATGTTTGATCTGAGCAAAAACAGGTTCTACATCGTGGCATCTTTGTTTTCTAAGCTTTACTCCACGTTTGGTATTAAGAAGCTTATGAGCCTTATGCCGGAGCTTTGAAAGTTTTGGATTAGAAGGTGAAGAAGTTATGGTTTTAGTTTTCTGGTCTTTATCAAAGTAATTATACTTGATATAGGCTTTGACTTTTCTCTTTTGAAGAAAAATATAATTCTCTTCTGATCCATATCCTGCATCAGTCACTATCTCCTTGGGAGTTTTACGATAAAGATGTTCAAAATTATCAATATGAGGGAGCAGTGTTTTAGTGTCCCCAGGATTAGGATGCAGCGTATAGTTAAGGATAAACTGATTCTCGGTACTGAGCTGAAGATTGTAAGCGGCTTTAAGCTGTCCGTTACCCATATGATCCTCTTTCATACGCATGAAAGAAGCATCAGAATCTGTTTTTGAATAGCTGTTCCTGCCCCGGAGAATTTCCTGCTGTTTCTCATATTTTTCAAGGTTATCCGGCCAGTTTTTTTTTGCATAATTAATCTTCTGACGGACTTTAGGACAGATTTTCTTCTTTCTCAAAGTAGAGTCTATCGTTTCTATAGCAGATTTTATTTTTTCTTTATCCATAGACTTAAAGGTTACCTCAGAAGTATCTTTCATTTCTTCCCCAGCTATTTCCTGAGTGTAATTCCACAAATCTTCAAGCTGGGACTCTATACGTTCTTTATTCTTTTTGATCGCCTTTCCCCATACAAATGTATAACGATTGGCATTGGCTTCTATTTTGGTACCATCGGTAAAAATAGTCTGAAGGCTTACCAGCCCTTCTTTCTCTAAATACACTACAATTTGTGCGAAGATCTCTTTGAGTTCTCCTTTTAATCTTTCACTTCTAAAACGGTTCAAAGTATTATGATCAGGACGATTCATGGCACTGAGCCACATAAAATGAACATTTTCTTTGAGAGCCTGTTCCAGCTTTCTGCTAGAATAAATATTACACAAATAGCCATACACCAATACTTTCAAAAGCATTTTCGGGTGATACACCGATGTGCCCCCTGGTTTATAATTACGGATTAAATTACTGATATCCAGACCGTCTATAATTTCTGAAACAATTCGTACAGGATGATTAGCTTCTATTAACTCCGATAAATTCGGAGGAAATAGAAAATTTTGCTTGGGATTGTAATCTTTAAAGACTACCTTTGAATTACTTAACACACAGCAAATTAATCAATTTGCAAATATTAGGAAAGCAAAAGCTTTCCTTTTTTTATGCTTGCAAAAAAAGACTGCCTCACTTTTGAGACAGCCTCTTTTTATTTTTGTAATCTTTACTCTTTAATATTTTGTATCTTTGCAGACTCAAAATCAAAAAGATGCGTACAAAATCGGTAGGGAAGAAAAAAATCAATGTAGTTACACTTGGATGTTCCAAAAATGTATATGACTCTGAAGTATTAATGAGCCAGCTGAAAGCCAATGGAAAAGAGGTGGTTCATGAAGACCGTGGAGATATTGTTGTTATTAATACCTGCGGATTTATTGATAATGCTAAAGAAGAGTCTATCAATACCATTTTAGATTATGTAGAGGCTAAAAATAGAGGTGAAGTAGAAAAAGTATTCGTTACAGGTTGTCTTTCCGAAAGATACAAACCAGACTTGGTTAAAGAAATTCCAGATGTAGACCAGTATTTTGGTACAAGAGATCTTCCTATGTTATTAAAGCATCTTGGTGCAGACTATAAGCATGAATTGGTAGGAGAGAGATTAACTACTACTCCTAAACATTATGCATACCTTAAAATTTCAGAAGGATGTGACAGACCATGTTCTTTCTGCGCTATTCCTTTGATGAGAGGAGGTCACGTTTCTACTCCTATTGAGAAGTTGGTTTCTGAAGCTCAGAAATTGACCAAAAAAGGAACCAAAGAATTAATTCTTATTGCTCAGGATCTAACGTATTATGGGTTGGATATTTATAAAAAACGAGCATTGGGAGATTTGCTGAAAGAGCTAGTAAAAGTAGAAGGAGTGGAGTGGATCCGTCTTCATTATGCTTTCCCAAGCGGTTTTCCTGAGGATGTTTTGGATATTATCCGTGAAGAACCTAAAGTTTGTAATTATATAGATATTCCTCTTCAGCACATCAATTCTGATCTGTTGAAATCAATGAAAAGAGGAACAACCCATGAGAAAACAGATGCACTTTTAGGAAAATTCAGAGAAAAAGTTCCCGATATGGCAATCAGAACAACCCTGATTGTAGGATATCCGGGTGAAACTGAAGAACGATTTCAGGAACTTAAAGACTGGGTAAAAGAGCAGAAATTTGACAGATTAGGATGCTTTACCTATTCTCACGAGGAAAATACCGGTGCTTATGTATTGGAAGATGATATTTCACAGGAAGTAAAAGAAGCAAGGGTAGAAGAAATCATGGAAGTGCAGTCTCAGATTTCTTGGGAAAAGAACCAGGAAAAAGTAGGGAAAGTGTTCAGATGTATCTTCGATCGTAAAGAAGGGAACTATTTTGTCGGAAGAACAGAATACGACTCTCCGGACGTAGATAATACAGTTTTGGTATCCGCTGAAGATACTTATATTTCCATCGGAGAATTTGCAGACGTGAAGATTACTTCAGCAGAAGAATTCGACTTATACGGTGAATTATTATAGAAATATAAAACATTATTAATCAGGAATAAAAGTTTTGCTTTCTGAGAGGTGAAAAATCAGATATTAATAGGATTTAACATAAATAATTTCACGCTATCTTTTTTTAAACAATTGTATTTCAATTAGTTGCATCTTTTAAATATTAAGATTTTTTAATTTTCTGTCATAAAGTATGTAAATTAAAAAATTATGTCTTAAATTTGCGGCATAAGCAATGTTTTTAAATCATATGCTATCAATAAGTTATTTATTAAAATTGGGGCTAAAACTCAAAAAATATATTTTTTTTATTTATATTAGCCTTAAGATAATAATCGCAAGTTGAGATACATTTTCCTTTTTGGAAATTTTGATGAAAAATAATGTAATTAAAATCTTTAAAAACTTATGAAAAAATTTTTATTAACAGCAACTATGCTCGTTGCCTTTACGGCTCTTTCCAAGGCTCAGCAAGGGAGAGTGGGGATTAACACGTCCACACCTGCCGCAACTCTAGATGTAGTAGCTAATACTACAGATGCTTCTAGACCTGATGCCGTTTTGGTCCCTCGTTTATCAAGACTAGATTTAGAAAACAAAGCTAGTGCATACGCTAATGGTTCACCAACTGGAGCAAGTGCCCAGAATGGTGCACTTGTGTTTGTTAACGCACTGGGTGGAACAGGAACTGGTAAGACAGTTAATATTACTGCAACAGGATTCTATTACTATGATGGTACAGACACTAATAACGTCTGGAAACCTGTAGGTGGTGGAGGTGGAACTCAAAGATACGAAGGTATCGTAGGTACTACTGCATCAGTTACTGGAGCGGCTTATACAGTTGCTAATAGTGATTTCTTTATTGTAACAGCTGCTGCTGCAGGAGTTACGATTACTTTACCTGCTGCTACTCCTGCAAATGCTGGTAGAGTAGTGGTGATTTCCAATCAGAATACATCTGCAACTACAGTTTCTGTAATATCTGCGAATGCTGTTCCCGTTGCAGGTACTGCTACTGTTTTACAATTTAGAGGAAAACAATTTGTGTCTGATGGTACAAAATGGGTTTCAATATCGTATAACTAATATTTAAAAATCCAATACAATGAAAAAAATAGTATTATTTAGCATATTTTGTTTCCTATCATCTAATTTATCTCATGCTCAGATAGCAACCAACCAAACACCTGTTTCTACAGTTACAGATGAAAATGTATTCTTGGATGCAAGTTCAAATTTTGATCCAAGTGCCAATTCATCTAATACCAATGGTAAAGGTTTAGTATATCCAAGAACTAACCTTACAACATGGGTATTTAAAACCGACAACCTTGATGGGATCAATTTTCCTACAGGTTTTGATGGGATGATTGTTTACAACACAGGAACTGGAAACACGTTAACAGGAGCTAATAATCCAAGTGTTGCTTCTACGGTAGCTCCAGGGTTTTATTATTTCTCTAACCCTATCGTAGCAGGTACTGCTACTGGTGCTGCTGCTGTTTCAACAGGAAGATGGTTACCATTAGGTGCAAACCCGAAAGTTAATATTGCTACGGCCGAAACAACTACAAATACATCAATAAACGGAAATCAAATATATGCTAAGAGAGGAACCTTTACCACTAGTGGAACTTCTACAGCGCCTACAACATATACAAATCAGGCTGCAATAGCAAGCCCAGGAAGCCTTTATAGAATTACAATTTATCAGTCAGGAACAAACAATGTATACTCAAACAGTGTATATTCATACGCGCCTGATGGTTCTTTTATAACTGGTTCACCAAGTATGTCAGTAGTTTATCCTGCAGGAACATATAACTATACTGTAGAATATACAAAAACGAACAATTAATTTTAATTAATTATAATTTATAAAAGCTGATGATTTAATTTTCATCGGCTTTTTTATTATATGCTACCAGAATATTGAAGCAAGTACCGGAATAATATTTTATATAAATCCAACAACTAACTCTTTAGCTCTTGGATTTTACTCCATAATAGATTATTCTTGAAGAAGACTCTATATATTCATTATTCATATCATAAACATTATTAGCAGATAAATTCAGAAGGAAATACCTTTATAATGAGTTTGGGAGAGTTAAATGATTAAACAATATTTTGTTGAATTTAATTTTCTTTAGAGGTATACTAAACTGCTGGATGAAATAATTAGGAGTATCTATAGAATAGTGTAAACAATTTATAGTTCTATAACCTCATTAATCATAGAAAGAAAGGATGACAGATTAAAGAGATAGAAGAAGCCGTTAAATGATACTATTTTTTTAGGTTAGCCATTAATTATATTGATCTGATCACAGATATCATCTATATGAGGCGGTTTGCATTTTGTCTTAAAAAGCTTTTTAATCTGATTCTTAACCCTTATTTTTGGCTGATAATTTTCAAAAAAAGATGTTCTTTTAAAGAATGAGGAATAAAAATAAAGTGAGATTTGAAATAATAATCTGATAAACACCAATTTTGCAATTAGTATTGTTGTTAAAATATTTTTAGAAGACCTGGTTATATGGCTCTGAAGCTATTCTATTAGTGATTTTATACTATAAGAGCTCTTAACATTTCTAGCTTTTTAAAAGCTGGTTTTATGACAATAGCTAATATTTCTTATTTTATTAATGTATTGATTATCAATTTATTGTGGTTTTTGTTTTTTGAAATTATGCATAAATTAGTTAATTAAATTAACATTTTATCAATATTTTTAACACTTTTTAACAGGTGTCTTTAAAATCCCTATTCATAAGGGATTACAAGGTTAGTTAACATATAATTTTGTTTTTGTTAACGTTTTTTAACAAATGGAATAGGGAGTTATAGGGATTCCTGATACTTTTGCCCTGTCAAAACCAATAAAAGTTCAAAATGATGAAAAGATTCATTCTCGTAATCATAATGATGATTTCAACCTTAGGTGTTTACTCTTTTACAAGTAATACCTTAGATGCGAAAAAAACAAGTTATGCATCGTACTACCACGATAAATTTAACGGTAGAAAAACTGCTAGCGGAGAAATCTTTGATAATTCAAAGTTTACTGCAGCAAACAGAACGCTTCCATTTGGAACAAACGTTAAGGTAACAAACCTTAAGAATGGTAAAGAGGTGATCGTGAGAATAAATGATAGAGGACCTTTCCATTCATCAAGATCTTTAGACATGTCTAAAGCAGCGTTCGATGAGATCGGAGATGTCAATCATGGTACTATTCCGGTCGAATATGAAATTGTCGATTAATTTTATGATTTAAATTAAAAAAAGCCAGCTGATTTCAGCTGGCTTTTGCTTTGTTAGATATAAGGATCATTATACATCTAATTCCAATAAAGCAGGACAATGGTCAGAATGAACTGCTTCCTTTAAAATAACAGCTCGTGTAAGTTTATCCTTTAAGCTATAGGATGTGAAGTTGTAATCCAATCTCCAGCCTTTATTTCTTTCCCTTGAATTTTGTCTGTAGCTCCACCATGTATAATTATCAGGTTCATTGTTAAAAAACCTGAAACTATCAATCAATTCACATTCATTGATGAAATTGGTCATCCATTCTCTTTCCATAGGAAGAAATCCGGAAACATTCTTTAGGCCAACAGGATTGTGAATGTCGATAGCCTCGTGGCAGATATTAAAGTCTCCCGATATAATAAGGTTGGGGATTTCTTTCTTTAAATTTTTGATATATTCAAGGAAATCATGACAAAACTGCATCTTAAAATCCAGTCTTTCAATATTCGAGGCAGAAGGCACATAGACTGAGATTGCAGAGAATCCATCAAAATCAGCACGGATAATTCTTCCTTCATTATCATAACTTTCGATACCACAACCGTATTCCACGTGATTGGGTTTTACTTTTGAGGCGATTCCGACCCCGCTATAGCCTTTTCTTACTGCTGAATGCCAATAACTGTGGTATCCTAGTTTTTCAAGGCTTTCGATGTCTATCTGATCGTTTCCGGCTTTGCTCTCCTGAATACAGATGATATCCGGATCAGCAGTTTTAAGCCAACCCAAAAAATCTTTGGTAAATGCGGCTCTGATTCCATTCACATTGTATGTAATTAATCTCATTAGTCTTCTATAAATATTTTAAAATTCTCGTTGTATTTCGTAGGGATAAATTCAGTAATGTCATAATCTGCTACCTGATGAATATGAAAAGGATCTTCTGTAATGATCTGCTCAACTACATTTTTAGATGGAGCGTTACAGACAATAATACCTCCGGTTCGTGGCTCTTTTCTTCCCGAAGTAATAAACAGTCCTGAATCATAATATTTTTGAAGAAAGGAATTGTGTTCTGGAATATGGCGCTCAACATTTTCAATGGTCACCTTATACGTAAGCGAAATAATGAACATATTTTTATTTTTTACGAAGATATGAACTCTTGCAGACTATAAAAAAAGAAGCGGGAAAAATCAATTGATTTTTCCCGCTTTAAACCTCAAATTAGATTAACTAAGAAAAAAACTACTTGGGTTCTAAAATACTGATAGGAATGATACATTCCTCCAATGAGATTCCTCCATGTTGGTAAGTTTCTTTATAGTAATTTACAAAATGATTATAGTTCTTAGGATAAGCAAGGAATATATTGTTTTTAGCAAAAATATATTTCGAACTTAGGTTTCCTTTTGGAAGGAAAAGCTTTTCCGGATTGGTAATTGCCCAAACATCACTGTCGTCATACGTTAAGCTTTTCCCTGTTTTGTATCGGATATTGGTAGACGTTTCTCTGTCACCAACTACTTTACTTGGCTTTTTAACGTAAACGGTTCCGTGGTCTGTTGTGATAACCAATTTATATCCGTTTTCAGCTGCTGTTTTAATAATCTTTATCAATGAAGAGTTTTCAAACCAGTTAAGCGTTAGAGAACGGAACGTTTTGTCATCACGGATAAGCTGATCCACAATATGGTTATCCGTTTTTGCGTGAGAAAGAATATCAATGAAGTTATAAACAATCACCAATAAGTCATTGTTTTTATGCTGATTGAAATCATCATAGATTTTTCTTTCAAAATCTGCGTTCAATACTTTCAGATACTTCATAGATTTGGATCCAAGGCCAATTCTTTTCATCTGATCTTCCAGGAAGTCACGTTCAAACTCATTTTTGTTTCCTTCCTCGTTATCATTAAACCATTTATCCGGGAAACGCTTTTCAATCTCTGACGGCATTAAACCTGCAAAGAAAGAATTTCTTGCATATTGCGTAGCGGTTGGAAGGATACTGTAATAATAATCTTCCGAAACTTTATTGTAATACTTCGTAAATAAAGGCTCAATCACTTTCCACTGGTCGTAACGAAGGTTGTCAACCATTAATAAAAGCACTTTATCCTTTTCAACTTCAGGCTTTACCTTTTCCTTGAAGAGCGTGTGGCTCATCAGAGGCTTGTCAGAGTCAATAAGCCAGTCTGCATAATTTTTTTCAATAAACTTAGCAAACTGAATATTAGCTTCTTCTTTCTGTGATTGTAAAAGATCTGCAAATTCATTATCTGCAACCTTGTCGAACTTAATCTCCCAGCTTAGGATTTTTTTATAATATTCAGCCCAATCCTGGTAGGTTCTCAGGTAGGATAGTTCCATAGACAGGTTTCTGAATTCCTGTTGATATTGTAAAATAGTTTTTTGTTCTACAAGATTATCCTGCTGAAGATTCTTTTTTAAGGAAAGTAATATCTGATTAGGATTTACAGGCTTTAGAATATAGTCTGCAATTTGGGAACCAATAGCCTCCTCCATGATGTGTTCCTCTTCACTTTTGGTTACCATTACTATTTTTAGAGAATTATCTTTTTCTTTAATCATAGGAATTGCTTCCAGCCCGGAAATACCAGGCATGTTTTCATCAATGAGTGTTAGGGCAAATTTCTCTGAATCCATAAGCTCCAAAGCCTCATTCACGTTGTTAACAGGGGTTACCTGATAACCTTTCTTTTCTAAAAATACGATATGAGGTTTAAGTAAATCTATTTCATCATCGATCCATAATATCTTTTCTGACATAATTTATTTTTTACATGGTTATTGTATCAAAATGTTGACCAAATCCTTTTAAATTCTCACAAATTCGAGAGTTTAAAAGTTAAATATTAGTTAAATGGAAATACCCCGTGATATTTCCCATTTTTGTAGCTTTCAATTCTTATTTTTAATATACAGTAAGGCTCTTTCCAAAACTTCATCTTTTGCGTTTTTTATTCCTTCCACACTTGGTTTTACAAGGATATCTGGAATAATTCCGATTCTTTGGGTTTCTCTTCCATCCGGATAATAAGCGCCAAGACCGGTAAAGCAAGTATCTAAGTCTGCAATTTTAAACTTGATAATATCTCCGTTAGCTCCCGAAGTATTGCTGCCAATCACTTTGGCTTTTGGATGCTGCTTAAACATCATGGTTGTAGTTTCTGCCTGGCTTTGCGTATTCTCATCTACCAAAACAATTACATTTCCCTTATAATAATCGGGATTCTTCCTGCCAATATTGTTCTTTCTGCTGTAAAATTTTCCAGGGTAATTAGTTTCCGGAAAGTTAAACTGATAATAAACAGTAGATTGGGGAAGTAATAATTCACTTAAAGGGATGATGGTAAGCTTGGGATAATTTCTAAGGTCGAAAATGATAGATTCCGAAGACTTAAAGTCTCTGTACATTTCACTCACTTCATCTTTAGCAAGGATTCCCATATTGACATAACCTATTTTCTTTTCCTCATCCAGGAACTTCCATTTTTGAGGAACAGGTACTTTCTTAAGAATAATATCTTTAATCAAATAAGTTTTAGCAGTCACCTCCATATTTTGTCCGTTTCTTTCTAACTTAACGGAAAGCGAATCATTTTTGCTAAAAAGGAGCTTATTCTTTATCTTATTTACTTTTCCCCAGGAGTTGGAAGCTGGAATATATTTTCCAAGACTGTTAACCATCTGCGGAATGGTTTTTCCATTCACATCATAAATAACATCACCAATGTTGAAGGGCACTTTCTCATGAAATCGGTTGTCATTAATTTTTGTAATGATTAATTTTCCTTCTGCATAGGAGTATTCTATCGGAAGTTTTCTGTTTCCATATAGATGATGGCTAATGAGGGATGAAAAAAGATAAGCGTGTGAATCATCAGTCTTTGCTACCAATTCGGCTAAAGTTAATTGATAATTGTTATCATTATTCACAGTGGTGAATTTTGGAATCATTTCGGTGAGAACGTCATTCCAATTTTGATCCGTTTCATATTTATAAGGAAAGAAATATTCCACATAGTTCCAATATCTGAACAGTTCTAATAAGCTGACCTGTTTAGAAGTAAATGGCGAGCCATAAGAATTTTCATTTTTGAAAAAAATTTTTCGTCCTCCCTTTCCTATATAATGATGGTTACCCATATTGCGGTTGTTTTCAATATAGTGCAGTTTTTGAGAAAGGGCTGAAGTAAAGATGTCGGAATTGTCCATCCAATTCAGATCAAAATTTTTCAGGAAATAAGTCTTATCGGTTTCCTGTAGACATTCTGTACACTCATTAATTTTTCCAAGACTAGCAATCCAATTGGAGTACAGATTGTTTAATGCAGCTTTGTCATTGATTCTTTCAAGCTCGTTGATCTTTTTAAAAAGCTGCTGATCCCAATTCAGATTCCCTTTTGCTACATGAGGATGATAATACTTTAAGAATCCCCAAACTCTGCAGAGGGATTCCAGTTTTTGATTTTCAGATAAAACCTGTGCGGAAAAATGTAGACTTAAAAATAAAAAAATGAAAAGAGAATATTTTCTCATCAAGAGGATTGAGTTTTCTCAAAGATAAGTGATTAATGTAACAATAACAAAGGGTTTTTTGATGAATTATTTTATGAGGGAAGCTGGGAGTTGGAAGAAGGAAGTTACTGGAGGTTGTTAATACTAAAAGTCAATATATATTAGTATTCAGAAGATCAATGGTTCATCCTTGTTTGTTGTACTCAATAACTTCCAGCCTCCCACTTCCAGCTTCCATCTATTTAATACTAATTTAATTATCCTCAAATTTAAAATTCCTAACTTTGTTTACTCATACAGACGTTTCAATGCAGAATAAGCTAAAAATTATCAACGATCCTGTTCATGGATTTATCAAAATTCCTCACGAAATTTTATTTGATATTATTGAACATCCCTACTTTCAAAGATTAAGAAGGATTGGCCAGACCGGTCTTTTGAACCTGATTTTTCCGGGAGCTACCCATACAAGGTTTCATCATGCCCTGGGAGCGATGCATTTGATGTTTACAGCTTTGGAAACCTTAAAGCAAAAAGGAGTTAAAATTTCTGAGGAAGAGGAAAAAGGAGCTATGTTGGCTATTTTAATGCATGATATTGGGCATGGACCATTTTCTCATGCTTTGGAGAATATGCTGATGGACGACTGGCATCACGAAAAACTGTCTTTATTACTGATGAATAAACTGAACGAAGAATTTAACGGTCAGTTATCTATGGCTATTGAAATGTTTCAAGGGAAATACCACAGAAAATTCTTTAATCAGCTGATATCATCTCAATTGGATGTAGATAGGTTGGATTATCTGAAAAGAGATAGCTTTTTTACAGGAGTATCAGAAGGAAATATTAATACCCAAAGAATTATTTCCATGATGAATGTATGTGAAGAAGGGGAGCTGGTGATTGATGCAAAAGGAATTTACTCTATAGAAAATTTTTTAACAGCCAGAATGTTCATGTACTGGCAGGTGTATTATCATAAAACATCTGCGTTGGCAGAATTTCTGTTGGTGAAAATTCTTGAAAGAGCAAAATATTTAATTTCTCAGGGAATTGAACTTCCGGCAACAGAGAATCTGAAATATTTTTTATACCGCGGAAAGAGTGCTGCAACAGATGAAGACATAGAAAGGTTTACCAGTTTAGATGATAATGATGTGATTCAGGCTATGAAAGAGTGGCAGAATTCTGATGATTTCGTTTTATCCTATTGGTGTAAAAGTGTTATCCAAAGAAACCTTCCGAAGACTATTATCTCATCGCACCCTTTTGATGGGAAGATTATTGAAGAAAAAATAAAAATTACCAATGAATTTTTTGGAATTGATAACGGGAAAGAATTGATTCATGAAATAAAAAGAAAACTTTTACCTTACGATACAGAAAAGCAGCCGATTTATTTATTGCAGAAAAATGGGAAAAGAATGAAGCTTCATGAGTCAGAAGATCAGCTTTTATCAGGGTTGATGGTAAATAAAACCACTCGTTATATTCTTATGTTTCCAAGGGATATCTCTCGTTTGGATTCTTAAATAATATTAAAATTGAATATCTGAAATCAAAAAATGTTTGCAAATTATAGAATTTCTTATCTTTGCAGAATATGGAATTCACAGCTTCGCAAATTGCAAGTTTTATTGACGGAAAAATAATAGGTGATGAAAATGCACTTATTACAGGGGTTTCTCCAATTGAAAATGGAGAATCAGGGCATCTTTCTTTTATAGCACAAGATCGATTTTCTCATTTTTTAGATACCTCAAGATGCTCCGTAATCATCGTTTCGGAAAAACTTCTGAATAAAAACAGTTATAACCCTACCTTAATTGTAGTAAAAGATGCCTATTTATCTTTTCAGGTTCTGATGAACTTATATCAGGAGATGAGAGGAAGAAAAGAAGGTATTGAAGATGGTTCATCCATCCATGATTCAGCTATAATAGGGGATCAGGTTTATATAGGAGCATTTACATATGTTTCCGAGAAGGCTAGAATTGGTGATGGGTCACAAATTTATCCACATGTATATATTGGTAAAGGTGTAAAAATTGGTAAAAACTGTAAAATTGACAGTGGAGCCAGAATTTACGATTACTGTATCATTGGAGATAACTGTGTTATTCACTCCAATACTGTAGTAGGAGGGGATGGTTTCGGGTTTCAGCCCACTGCTGAGGGATTCAAAAAAATTCCACAGCTTGGAAACGTAATCATTGAAGAAGATGTAGAAATTGGATCAAACTGTAGTATTGACAGAGCAACAATTGGCTCTACTATCATTGGAAAAGGAACAAAAATCGATAATTTGATTCAGATTGCCCATAATGTGAAAATAGGACAGAATAATGTAATTGCAGCACAAGCCGGAATTGCAGGTTCTACTACAATCGGAGACTGGAATCAAATTGGAGGTCAGGTAGGAATTGTTGGACATATCAAAATCGGAAATCAGGTGAAGATTCAGGCTCAGAGTGGCGTGAATTCAAGTGTTAACGATAGAGAAACTTTATATGGTTCACCGGCAATCAGCTACAATGACTATTTAAGAAGCTATGTTCATTTCAGAAATTTACCTGGAATAGTCAACAGAATAAATAATCTTGAGAATAACTCAAAAGATAATACTAATGAGTGATATGCAAAAAACGCTTCAGGAAGAGGTAACTCTTTCTGGAATAGGCCTTCATACTGGTAAAGAAGTAAAACTTACCATCAAACCCGCAAAGGAGAATACGGGATTTGTATTTGTAAGAACCGATTTAGAGGGACATCCTCAGGTTGAAGCTGATGTTAATTATGTAGTAGCAACAGAGAGAGGGACAACATTAGAAAAGCTTGGCGTAAAAATTACTACCTGTGAGCATCTTTTAGCTGCTTTAGTGGGTTGTGACATAGACAATGCAGTGTTGGAAATGGATGCTTCTGAGCCGCCTATTTTAGATGGATCTTCAAAATATTTTGTAGAAGCTATCGAAAGTGTAGGAGTAGTAGACCAGAATGTTGCCAGAGAATATTTGGTGGTAAAAGAAGTTCTTACCTACAGTGATCCGGCTACGGGTTCGGAAATCACCATTATTCCTTCAGATACTTACGAAGTAACTACTATGGTAGATTTTGGAACTAAAGTCTTAGGAACTCAAAATGCTACCCTTAAAAATATTTCCGAATTTAAAGATGAAATCTCTTCAGCAAGAACATTCAGTTTCTTACATGAATTGGAAATGCTTTTAGATCATGGATTAATCAAAGGAGGCGATATCTCTAATGCGATCGTTTATGTAGATAAGGATCTTACTCCTGAAACAACAGAAAAATTGAAAAAAGCCTTTGGTAAGGATAATGTATCCATCAGACCAAATGGTATTCTTGACAATCTTAACTTAAATTACCCGAACGAAGCGGCAAGACACAAATTATTAGATGTAATTGGCGATTTAGCTTTAGCAGGAGTGAAAATTAAAGGTAAGGTAATTGCCAACAAACCAGGTCATTTTGTAAATACTCAATTTGCAAAAAAATTAAACCGCCAGTGGAAATTGCAGAAAAAGAAAAACGTTCCGGATTTTGATTTAACAAAAGAACCGGTATTCGATATCAACGGAATCATGAAGCTTATGCCTCACAGACCTCCGTTCTTATTAATTGATAAAGTTCTTGAACTTTCAGACTCTCATGTAGTAGGGTTAAAAAATGTAACAATGAATGAGCCTTTCTTCGTTGGGCATTTCCCAAAGGAGCCTGTCATGCCTGGAGTACTTCAAGTAGAAGCATTAGCTCAGACAGGAGGTATTCTTGTATTGGCAAGCGTTCCTGATCCTGAAAACTATTCTACCTATTTTATCAAGATTGATAAAGTAAAATTCAAGAGAAAAGTAATTCCGGGAGATACCCTTATATTCAAAATTGAATTGATAGAGCCTATAAGAAGAGGTATTGTACACATGCAGGGGTACGGATATGTAGGAGACACAGTGGCAGTAGAAGCAGAGCTTATGGCTCAAGTTGCAAAAAATAAAGTTGATTAAATGATTCATCAATTAGCAGCCGTAGATAAACGTGCGAAAATCAGCAAAAATGTAATTGTAGAACCATTTACTACAATTGCAGGGGATGTAGAAATTGGAGAAGGAACATGGATTGGTCCAAATGTTACCATCATGGATGGAGCAAGAATAGGAAAAGATTGTAAGATTTTTCCCGGGACTGTAATTTCTGCAATTCCTCAGGACTTAAAGTTCGATGGTGAAGATACACGAACCATTATTGGAGATCATACTACTTTAAGAGAATGTGTAACAGTAAATAGAGGAACAAAAGCTTTAGGTTATACCAAAGTAGGAAGCAACTGCCTTATTATGGCTACTTCCCACGTTGCCCATGACTGTATCATAGGAGATAATGTGATTATTGCCAATGGTTGCGGTATTGCAGGACATGTTGAAATCGGAGACTTTACTGTAATGGGAGGTTTATCTGCCGTTCAGCAGTTTGGTAAGATCGGAAAACATACAATGATTTCAGGAGGGTCTTTAATTAGAAAAGATGTTCCACCTTATGTGAAAGTGGCAAGAGATCCAATTTCCTATGCTGGTATTAACTCAGTAGGTCTCAGAAGAAGAGGTTTTTCCAATGAGAAAATCTTTGAAATTCAAAAGATTTACAGAGCTATTTTCCAAATGAAGATGAACGTTTCTCAAGCATTGGCGTATATTGAAAAAGAAATGCTTCCTACAGCTGAAAGAGATGAAATTCTTCAGTTTATCCAAAACTCTCCAAGAGGTATTGTAAAAGGATACGGGACAGGAAAAGACAGCAACTAAAAGTGCTAAGAATTAAGTAAAAAAAGATAATATATATTAATGGCAACAAGTAACGATATTAGAAAAGGTCTTTGCATCGAATTTAGCAATGATATTTTTAAAGTAATTGAGTTTCTTCATGTAAAACCAGGAAAAGGACCTGCTTTCGTAAGAACAAAATTAAAATCTGTGACAAACGGAAAAGTATTAGATAATACATTCTCTGCAGGCCACAAAATTGAGGAAGTAAAAGTAATCACAAGAAAGTTCCAATATCTTTATGATGATGAGAACGGATTCCACTTCATGAATAACGATGATTTTTCTCAGCTATATTTAAATAAAGAAATGATTGAAAACTCAAACTTGATGAAAGCAGGTGAAGAAGTAACAATCATTTTGAAAGAAGCAGATGAAACTCCACTTTCTGCTGAACTTCCACAGTCTGTATACCTGGATGTTATTGAAGCTGATCCGGGTGTAAAAGGAAATACAGCTACCAATGCTCTTAAAAACGCAATCGTTGAAACAGGAGCACGAGTAATGGTTCCTTTGTTCATTGAACCGGGAGACAAAATTAAAGTAAGCACCGAAGACGGTAGTTACTTAGAAAGAGTAAAAGAATAAATAAAATTTACATAAATTCGGTTTGCATTAGCAGTCCGAATTTTGTTTTATAAGAAAATCTATTGTTATGAGATTCCATTCTCCGCAAAAGCTTAAAACGATTGCCAATTTGATTGGCTCCAGATTTGTTGGTCCTGAGGATTTTGAAGTATTGGGTTCCAATGAAATTCATATGGTAAAACCGGGCGAGATTGTGTTTGTGAATCATCCCAAATACTACGATAAGGCACTGAACTCTGCCGCTACCATTATTTTGATTGATAAGGAAGTAGATTGCCCTGAAGGTAAGGCGCTTCTGATTTCGGATGATCCTTTCAGAGATTTTAATAAAATCAATACTCACTTTACAAGAATTTATAATTTCACAGAAGAACTTCATGATGCTGAAATTGGTGAGGGAACAAGAATTCACTCCTCTGCAGTAATCGGAAACAATGTGAAAATTGGAAAAAATACTTTAATTTTCCCGAATGTAGTGATTGGTGATAGAACTGTTATCGGAGATAATGTAGTAATTCAGTCTAATACGGTGTTAGGAGGTGACGCTTTCTATTACAGGAAATTGGATGGAAATTTTGACCGTTTGATTTCAGTCGGAAATGTTGTGATCGAAAATAACGTGGAAATAGGAAATGGATGCACTATAGACAGAGGTGTTACAGATTCTACAGTGGTTGGAGAAGGTTCTGTTTTAGACAATCAGATTCAGATAGGGCATGACACTATAATCGGGAAGAAATGTTTAATAGCTTCTCAGGTTGGAATTGCGGGATGTTGTGTGATTGGAGATGGAGTAACCCTATGGGGACAGGTGGGTATTGCTTCAGGAAATAAAATTGAGAGCGGATCTGTACTTTTAGGGAAAACCGGAGTGAACAGAGACCTTGAAAAAGGTACCTATATCGGAATGTTTGCTGAAGATTTCAAGACTTATCTGAAAAAAGAAGTAAAACTGAGAAATCTCAAATAAACAATTCCAAAGGTTTTGTCCAAAATCAAAGAAATTTAAGTAAATTTGTGAGCATTAATAAAATAATAAATAAATTAAAACAACAATAAAATGTCAATTTTAGTAAACAAAGATTCTAAAGTAATTGTACAAGGATTTACAGGGAACGAAGGTACTTTCCATGCTGGGCAGATGATTGAATACGGAACAAACGTAGTAGGTGGTGTTACTCCAGGAAAAGGAGGAAGCGAGCACTTAGGAAAGCCAGTATTCAATACAGTAGCTGACGCTGTTGAAAAAGCAGGAGCAAACGTAAGTATTATTTTCGTACCACCGGCATTTGCAGCAGACGCTATCATGGAAGCTGCTGAAGCAGGGATTAAAGTAATTGTATGTATTACTGAAGGTATTCCTGTAGCTGATATGGTAAAAGTAAAATCTTATATTGCTGACAGAGACTGCAGATTAATCGGACCAAACTGCCCTGGAATCATTACTTCTGAAGAAGCTAAAATTGGTATTATGCCAGGTTTTGTTTTCAAAAAAGGTAAAGTAGGTATTGTTTCAAAATCAGGTACCCTTACTTACGAAGCTGCTGATCAGGTAGTAAGAGCAGGTTACGGTATCTCTACAGCGATCGGTATTGGTGGTGACCCAATTATTGGAACTACTACAAGAGAAGCGTTGGAATTATTCATCAACGATCCTGAAACTGAAGCTGTTGTAATGATTGGTGAAATTGGTGGTGGATTAGAAGCTGAAGCTGCTAGATGGTATAAAGCTAGTGGATCTACTAAGCCGGTTGTAGGATTTATCGCTGGACAAACAGCTCCAAAAGGAAGAACAATGGGACACGCTGGTGCTATTGTAGGTGGTGCAGAAGATACAGCTCAGGCAAAAATGGAAATCATGAGAGAGAATGGTATCAACGTTGTTGATTCCCCTGCTGATATCGGTGCTACTGTTGCTAAGATTCTAGGATAATATAAAACCAAATAATATGAAAAAACTTTTATTAGCCTCAGCTTTAACCCTTTCTGCTTTATCCTTTGCACAAGTGCAGTGGAAGAATACAAGATTCGGACTTACAGCGGGATTAAACTATTCCAGAGTATCTAATGCCCACAATCCTTCAGGCCCAAGATACACCTTTCAAGGTGGAGCTTTGGCTTTAATTCCCGTAGGAAAGGCAAACCAGTTTTACATTCAGCCCGAAGTTCTATACTATGGAGGCGGAGAAACAGGTAAAGATAGTGATGCTAAGAATATGGATGGTTATAATGCAGTATATGCTAATAACTATCTGAGTGTACCTCTTTATTTCAAAGGGTACTTTTCAGAAGCAGAATCTGAATTCTTTGGACTATTGGGACCTAGATTTAACTTTTTGCTGAGCCAAAATGTTAAAGATGTTCCTGCAAACAGACCTTATTATGATCCGGATGTTACTGATCCTTCACAGCCTTCAGGAGTAAATGGAAAAGCAAACAGTTTTAACTGGGGCATAGGATTAGGAGTAGGATATAGCTATAAGAGACAACTTGAAGTAGCTTTAAAATATGACTTAGGTCTTGGGGATACTTATCCTGGCCTTAAAAAAGAAACCAAAGGTACTGATAAGAAAAAGTCTGAACAGGTGATAGCTCTTACCTTAAGCTATATATTCAAATAAAACATTTTATTCAGAATATAAATAAAAATCCCGGAAAGCAATTTCCGGGATTTTTTTGATTTAAAAATGCAGGGAATATTATTTAATTGATATATCTTCAGAATACTAAGAATTGTGATAAACCAATGAGGAAACTATTGGATTATCCATTTGCTTAGAAAGAATCAATGCAATTGATTCCATCTTTGCTTCCTTAAAAAGTATGCCATAAAGATGCTAAAACTTTGCGTCAAAATTAATATTGCTTGTATTACCAAAATAACCGGAATTGGGAATGAACCTAAATATTTCTGATCTTTTTGTTACTCAGGAACTCAGATGAAATCTCTTTCAAAATAAAAAGAGCAAATTCACACCTCTGTAAATTTGCCCTTTTTAAATCTATATTTTTAGCTTTCTGAACTAGCCTTTAATCCACTTCCAAAGCTCCTTTAATGTAGCCTTATTTCCATACATCAAAATTCCTACACGATAGATTTTTCCGGCAAGGAATATCATAAAGACAGTGGTCGCCAATAATAACACAATAGATAAAGCAATCTGCCATGCAGGAACTCCGAAAGGTATTCTGGCAATCATGGCTACCGGTGATGTAAATGGAATAATAGATAACCAGAAGCCCATTGGACCATCAGGATTATTCATTAATGAGAAGCTTCCATACATTCCCAGGGTTAATGGTAAGATCGCAAATAAAGTGAACTGCTGAGTTTCCGTTTCATTATCCACTGCAGATCCAATAGCTGCATAAATGGAACTGTAGAAAATATATCCTAAAAGGAAGAAAACAATGAACACAAAAATAATCAGCGGGAAATTCAGTTCCAATAAACTGTGGGAAATCTGAGTTGCAAGTTGTGCCATATCCAGTTTATTTGCAATTTGCTCATTGGCGCCCGGAACATTCTGTTGAAGAGGAGAGAATCCGGTATTTAAAACCAAAGCCCCAATCACAGACATGGTAATCCAGATCAGAAACTGGGTAAGAGCAACCAGGGTCACTCCAAGGATTTTACCCATCATCAGCTCAAAGGGTTTTACAGAAGAAATAATAATCTCTACAACACGGTTGTTCTTTTCCTCCAGAACGCTTCGCATTACTCTTACTCCATAGATAATAATAAACATGAAGGTAACATACATCAAAACCATACTAAGTCCTGATTTAACGCCAAAAGTAAGGTCAGAATCCTCTTTGTTGTTATCTGCAACATTTATGGTCTTCAGGCTGAAACTTTTATCAAGATCATTCAATTGAGTTTCCTGGATTCCCAATTGTTTGATTTTCTCTTTTTTAACAACATTGGTAATGTCGGAGACAATTTTTTGTTTGGTATCAAAGCCCATTTTACTATTGATAACCAGTCTGGCCCCCGTTTCAAGCTCTTCGTAATTCTGGCCTTTTAATTCTGGCAAAATTAAAATTCCGTCCAGAGATTCGTTCCCTTTTAAATTGTTGATTTTGGAATTTTCATCTGCCGCAGAAACGAATACGTAGTTCAGTTTGTCATTAGACTTTAATTGATTGATGAATAAACCACTTTTGTCAACAACCTCAATAATACTGTGCGATTCATTGGCTTTAAACATTAATCCGATCACTGCACCAAAGGCAATAATCATAACAGGTGCCAATAAGGTTAATATGATAAAGGATTTTTTCTTAACCTGTGTAAGAAACTCCCTCTTGGTAATTAAAAAAATATTTTTCATAAAATTAAGAATGGTTACTTACAGCGTTAATAAACACTTCATTCATACTAGGAATTCTTTCGTCAAATGATCTTACCTTCCCTACATGCACAAGATCAAGAAGGATATTATTCTGATCCGCTTCATTTTTCAGGTCAAAAGACACCAGGCTGTTTTCGTTGGAAAAGTTGAAGATTTCATATTTATTTCGGAAGCTTTCCAGCTGTTCATTGTTGACTTCAGAAAGGGTAATTCCAAAAATATTTTTCTTGAATTTTTCTCTTACATCAAAAACTCTTCCATCAATAATCTTTTTGGAGTTGTTAATCAATGCCACATAGTCACACATTTCTTCTACACTTTCCATTCTGTGGGTAGAAAGAATGATTGTGGTTCCGTTATTCTTAAGATCAATAATCTGGTCTTTGATTAAGTTAGCATTTACAGGGTCAAAACCTGAGAAAGGCTCATCAAGGATTAAAAGATGAGGTCTGTGAAGTACTGTTACCACAAACTGAATTTTTTGAGCCATTCCTTTAGACAATTCGGAAAGTTTTTTCTTCCACCATTGATCGATGTTCAGTTTGTCAAACCATTTTTTTGCTTCATTCAGAGCGTCATTTTTACTCATCCCTTTCAATTCCCCGAAATAAAGGATCTGGTCACCTACACTCATATTCTTGTACAGCCCTCTTTCTTCAGGCATATAACCGATATCTTTGATGTGGCTTGGGTTTAACTTTTGTCCATTAATTAGGATCTCTCCGGAGTCTGCCTGGGTAATTTGGTTAATGATACGGATAAATGAAGTTTTTCCGGCTCCGTTGGGCCCTAAAAGTCCGTAAATACTTCCTTTAGGAACATGGATGCTGAAATCATCCAATGCGACCTTTTTTCCGGTATTATAGGTCTTTCTAATATGTTCAGCTTTTAGCATTAAGTTGTTTTTTACAATTAGTATAAAAAAGTCCTTAAAGTTACAGAAATATTAAACGAGATTGATATAAAAGAAAAAATCCTGATGATTATCAGGATTTTAATTTATTGTTTCACGATTTGAGTAACTTTTTGCGTATTGTCGCTCAAAATATAACGAATCAGATATTTTCCGGGTTTTAATTTTTCAATATTAATCTCTCCGGAGTTCATATTGACTGTATAGTTGGCAACTTGCATACCCAAAATAGAATAAAAAGTCACACTTTTGATTCTTAAAGAAGAATCTTTTGCCTTAATGATAAGGAAATCCTTAGCCGGATTTGGATAGGCAAGCAAAACACCATCATCTGCCTTCTGAGTGATGGAACCCGGCTCTCTAAGCTGAGCTTGTAAATTGTTGGAAAATCCAACAAAAGTGCCTGCAAATAGAATTAAAAGTAAAAGTTTTTTCATCAAATTTATAATTTCTCGAATATATATAACAAATATAACAAATTCTACAATTTCATACAATAGTTTTTTGTATAACTTGTAGTAAATTTGTAGAAACTTATTCAAAAAGTATTCCAAAATGATACATTCAAGAAATAGAAGACTTAGAGTTAATGAATCTATCAGAAGTTTGGTAAGAGAAAATGTGCTTACAACTGATGATTTTGTAATGCCGATCTTCGTAATGGAGGGCGAAAACATGCAGGAACCGATCCCGTCGATGCCGGGAATTTTCAGGCGAAGCATAGATTTAACAGTAAAAGAATGTAAGGAATTATTTTCTTTAGGCGTAAAAGCTGTCAATTTGTACATGAAGATATCCGAAAATCTGAAAGACAATACCGGAAAAGAAGCATGGAACAAAAACGGATTGATGCAGAATACAATCAAAGCGATTAAAGATGCTGTTCCGGGAATGGTGGTTATGCCTGATGTTGCTTTAGATCCTTATTCAATCTACGGACACGACGGAATTATTGAAAACGGAAAAATTTTAAATGATGCTACCAATGATGCATTGGCAAAAATGTCAGTATCTCATGCAGAAGCAGGGGCAGATCTTGTGGCTCCAAGCGATATGATGGATGGCAGAGTTCAGGTAATTCGTGAAGCATTAGAACAAAGCGGATTTACAGATGTTGGTATCGTAAGCTACGCGGCGAAATATGCGAGTTCTTTCTACGGGCCTTTCAGAAGTGCTTTAGACAGTGCTCCAAAAGAAAATATTGAAATTCCGAAAGATAAAAAAACGTATCAGATGGATTTTCACAACTCCCGCGAAGCTTTGAATGAAGTATTTAAAGATATTGATGAAGGAGCGGATGTTATTATGATTAAACCGGGACTTCCTTATCTGGATATCGTTGCTAAAGTACGTGAAGCTATTGATCTTCCGATTGCTGTTTATAACGTAAGTGGAGAATATGCAATGGTGAAAGCAGCAGTTCAGAACGGATGGCTGGATAATGATAAAACAATCATTGAAAACCTTACATGTTTTAAAAGAGCCGGTGCAGATATGATCTTTACTTATTTTGCTAAAGAAGCAGCAATGATTTTAAATAGATAAAAGAATTTCCAATACATAAAAAATAGACTGTCAGTAAGGCAGTCTATTTTTTTTAGCAAGATTTTTAAAACATTTTCAGAATAATTCTTTATATGGAGAATATTCTTATATTAGAATTCTAAAAATTAAAATAGGTAATTATGAAAAATTTAAAGAAGATTGAAAGAAACCAATTGAAAGGAATTAAAGGAGGAGAAATAATCATTGATGACCCAAATTGCGGGACATTGTGTAAAGGTATTTGGCATCCATGTACAATCAACCATGTAGCTTGTCCGGATTAATTCAATATAAAAAATAAAAAATGCTGTTTCACTGAGACAGCATTTTTATATTAGTTACTATTTGGAGATGGTTTTTATTTATCTTCCCTGACAGAAAGGATCATCAGGACGTATTGGATTGTCGGGATGGTCTAAAAGACAAATTTTTGTTGGGCATAGATACCATCCCGGAAAGCAGTTTCCATTTTTATCTGGATAGGTATAATAATAACCTCCTTTGATTTGTTTTAAATCTTTTTTTGTTAATTTATTCATGGCTAAGATTTTTATCAATTAGTTATTCTAAATTAATAAAAATATATCACATGGTTTTGATATTTAATTATAACCATGGTTTTCTTCCATGAACATAGGTGTCATCAAACTGTTTGTCATCCATACAAAGATAGATGATGCCTTCAATAAAAGGGATAATAGAGGCAACCCCACAGGTCACAATATTCAGAACTAATTGGATAATGCCTTCTTTGGTATACCCAAGATAAAATTTATTTAAACCCAGCCAGCCTACAAGAATACCTAATAGGGCTGCAGGAAGTTTTTTTTCTGAACGGTAAGGGATATTTGTCTGTTGTTGGTTTCCTGTATTTTCTGTTTTTGTGTAACCGTAATTTTCCATTTCTTAGTATTTGTAATTGATTGATATTTATATAATAAGTAGGTTGGAAATATGAAAAGTTACATATACTGAATGTGAAATCTTTTCACATTTTAGATAAACAAGTTTACATTAAGATATCAGTGAAGTTTATATTTTTGATATATTTGCCCTATGATTTTACGCGGAGAAAACTTAATCAAAGAATACGGTCCTAAAAAAGTTGTAAAAGGCGTTTCTGTACAGGTTCAGCAGGGAGAAATTGTTGGTTTGCTTGGTCCAAACGGAGCAGGAAAAACCACATCGTTTTATATGATCGTAGGGTTGGTTAAGCCTACTTCAGGAAAAATTTTCCTGGATAAACAGGAGATTACTACAGATGCCATGTACCGAAGAGCCCAAAAAGGAATCGGATATCTGGCACAGGAAGCTTCGGTTTTCAGAAAACTGTCTGTAGAGGAAAACATCATGGGAGTATTGCAGCTCACAAAACTTTCCAAACGTGAACAGCAAATTAAATGTGATGAACTGATTGAAGAGTTTTCTTTACAGCATGTTCGTAAAAACAGAGGAGATCTTCTTTCCGGAGGAGAAAGACGTAGAACTGAGATTGCCCGTTGTTTGGCTACAAGCCCAAATTTTATCCTTCTGGATGAGCCTTTCGCCGGGGTAGACCCTATTGCGGTAGAAGATATTCAAAAGATTGTAAGAAGTCTTGTAGATAAAAATATCGGAATTTTGATTACCGACCACAATGTACAGCAGACGCTTGCGATTACCAATAAAACGTATATTATGTTTGAAGGAAAGATCCTTAAAGAAGGTCTTCCGGAAGACTTAGCCAATGATCCACAGGTAAGAGAAGCTTATCTTGGAGAAAACTTCGTATACCAAAGCATCTTAGATAAACCCAAGAAGAAAAAATACGCCTACAATATCTGGGCAGGTAATTTTGATTCAAAAACTCATTTGCAGGGATTTGTTGATGAAAACTTCAAGGAATATGATAATCTGAGACTGATGCATGGTTTTGAAGATGTCAGTTTTGCTTCATTAGGCAACTCCGAGATCGAACATATCTTTAGCGAAGTAGTGGATAAAAACGCTAATAATTCATTTGTTTTCCAGAAAAAAGAAATCAATTCACAATATTCCTTGGAGCAGGCAGAAGCTGAATCTAAAAAAATAAGCCAGCCGGAGCTTCATTATCTTACGACGTATATGTATGAAGGATAAAATAAATCCTGAGATGGATATTTTGGTCTCCTGATAAGCTGTAAAATAAGCAATAAATATTTGCTAAAAACCATAATAAAAACGTACCTTTTCTTTTCGAAACGGTACGTTTTTCAGTTTAAATATTTCCTATGGCAAAACCATTCAATAGAACAGTTACTTTATTCGGGATTTATAAACAGCTTGTTCCATTCATCAGACCTTACCGATTAATGATCTATGGAACATTGTTTCTTACTTTTCTTGGAGCTCTGGCAGCACAGGTGAACCCTATTGTCCTGAAATATACAGTAGATGAGGTGACCAAATTGACCCATCTTCCACATCCGATGACGGCAGGAATTCACATCCTGATCATCATCTCCATTATTTTACTGGGAAAAGAATTATTGAATATTTTCATCAACTTCGGACAGAAGTTTTACGGGGAAAAAATAAGGATCAATGTCAGTTCTGTTTTAGCACAATCTGCAATCGACAAAATCTTAACCTATCGTGTAGCTTACTTTAATGATGAAAATCATGAATCAGGAAAATTACAGATCAGGATAGATCGTGGAATTGAAAGTTTAACAAAACTTGTACAAAATTTCTTCATTGATATTCTTCCGCTTTTTTCCAATGCAATCATTGCGCTCATCATTATGTATATGCAGAATGTGTATGTGGGAGCAGTTTCTACGATCATCGTTCCGATCTATTTTTACATAAGTTCATTACAGGCCAAAAAACTGAGCGGAGTACGCCGACAGCTTAGAAATCAAAGAGAAAAGAAAACTTCCGGCCTTTTGAATCTGGTAAACTCCATTATGGTGATTAAAAGTTTTGTCCGTGAAAAATTTGAAGGTAAAAAACAGTATGACCTCCAGATGCAGCTGATGGAAAGCCAGATGTTCACAAGAAGAACCAATTTTATTTATGACGGATTAAAAACCTTCATTGAACAATTCGGGGTGGTTCTAATAATTCTTCTAACAGTTTATCTGGTATTGGATCAGCAGATGACTATTGGTGCTATTATGCTTCATATTATGCTGTTCAACAACGTATCGGCACCCATCCGTCAATTGCACAGAATTTATGATGATATGAATGATGCAATGATTTATGCAGAAGGTTATTTTGATATTCTTAATGCCGATAATGAAACAGAACCGAACGGAGATTTTGTAGAGAGAAAAATTAAAGGAACTTTTGAGCTTAAAAATGTAAACTTTACTTATCCTAACGGAGCGCATGCTTTACATGATGTTTCCATGAAAATTGAAAACGGAAAAACAACCGCATTGGTAGGATTAAGCGGAGCTGGAAAATCAACAATCATTAATCTTCTGTGTAAATTTTATCTGCCGGATTCAGGAGAAATTTTGTTGGATGGAGTAAATTTAAACGAATATGATAATACATTTCTGAGAAGTGATCTGGGGCTTGTTCTTCAGAAAAACCATATTTTCCAGGGAAGTATTGAAGACAACATTCGTTATGGTGATATGAATGCCAATTTTGAAGAAATTCAGGCCGCAGCAAAAAAAGCATATCTTCACGATCAGATCATGGATCTTCCTACCGGATATCAGCACGACGCTACCCAGCTTTCAGGAGGACAGCAACAAAGAATTGCTATTGCAAGACTGTTTCTGAAGAATCCGCCAATTATATTCCTTGATGAACCCACCGCAAGTCTGGATGCCATTGCAACAGAACAGATTAAAAATTCTTTAGATGCCATCAAAGAAGGGAGAACAGTGATCATTATTTCCCATTCATTATCTCAAATCTTGGATTCGGATACAATTTATGTGATGAAGAAAGGACGAGTAGTAGAGAATGGAACGCATGATGAACTTTACAACAAAGAAGGAACCTATCGAGAAATTTTTGATGCCTCGGCACGAAGCTTAAATCTCGATAAACTGGTGAATACTCTTAAAGAAAATTAAAAAGAAGCGGTCTCAATGTTATCTGTCTAAATCTTTGTTCTCCTGAATGATTTTAAAGTTCAGGATTTAATATTTTTCACTTCATTTAGATAGGATACGTAAATAAATTTGAGACAGCTTCTTAAAACTTGAGATCCGGTTATTGTGCTTTTTCAGGAACCTGATAACTTCCTACATTTGCTCCGAAGGCAATATTGATTCTGTTGTAACTATTAATTGCAATGACCGCCATAGTGAGATCTACTATTTCAGTTTCTGAAAAATGATGACTTACATGAGAATAGATTTCATCAGGAATTTCTTTGCCATTTAAAGCAGTTAAGCTTTCAGCCCAAAGTAATCCAGCTTTTTCTTTATCTGTATAAAATGAACATTCTCGCCATGCACTTACCAGAAATATTCTTTGTTCAGTTTCACCTTTTGCTCTAAGCTCTTTGGAATGCATGTCCAGACAAAAAGCACATCCGTTCATCTGAGAAACCCGAAAATAAAGCAGTTCTAAAAACTGATTATCCAATGAGGAGTTCTGTACCTGAAATCCCATGTTATGAAGCGCATTTACAGCCTTGCTTCCGATTGCGAATGCATTGATTCTTTGTGACATAATATTTGTTTTTTTTGATTAATTATGTGACAAATGTAGAAGAGAATATTTCAGTTTTTTTTTACAAATGATAAATAATATGTGGAAAGATTTTTGAAGCTGAATGCTGGAAGTTACTATTAGGTAGATGATTATATTCAGTCTTTAATAACTTCCTTCTTTCCTTTAAAGCTTTTGTGCCCTGATTCGGCTTAAAGAAACCTGAGTTATTCCAATATAGTCTGCAAGATCTCCAAGGCTGATACGTTGAATAAGTCCCGGTTGCTGTTTCATGAAATTATAATATCGCTTCTTTCCATCGTCTTCCAGCATTTCACTAATTCTTCCCATCATATTTACAGGTGCTTTTGAATAGAGCTTACTGAAAAGAGTTTCCGCTGTATGATATTTTTTACATAAATCCATAATAATGTCTCTATGAACACGAAGAATATCAGTTTGTTCCAAAGCCACAATCATATATTTTGATGGTTTACCTGTAAGAAAGCCACTCAGTTCAGCAAAGAAAGCATTTTCGGCAAAAAATGTCATAATAAAATCTTTATCTCCATTATCAAAAAATAGTTTAACTAATCCTTTTTCAATAAAATAAAAATATTTACAGGTTTCATCTGCTTTCAACAAAAAGTCTCCTTTTCTGTAAGTTTTAGATTCCAGATGAACCAAAAGCTCCTTCATTACAGGTTCTTCCGGTATCAGGATTTTTTCTATAGTTTGAATGAAATGAGAGTGATGCATAAGACCGATCTTTTTTGTAAAAATTAAAATTAATGAAAAACCTTCTACATTTATAAACTGTACTTCAAAAAAGAATTTTAGTTTTGCTAAAGCAATATGAACGACCACTATCTAAAAAAACTTGACCGCGTAACAGCTATTCTTACTCAGCTGCAGTCTAAACCTGTAGTAAGAGCTCAGGATCTGGCTGATAAATTCGATGTCAGTGTAAGAACTATTTATCGGGATGTAAAAACGCTGGAGAATGCAGGAATTCCAATTGTTGGAGAAGCAGGAACAGGCTATTCTCTAATGGATGGTTACAAACTTCCACCGGTGATGTTTACCAAAGAAGAAGTATTAAGTTTTATTACTGCTGAAAAGCTGATGCAGAAGTTTTCCCATCAGAGTTTGGGAAATCACTATCAGACTGCCATGGAAAAAGTACGTTCAGTGTTGAGGTATTCGGATAAAAATCTGATTCAGAATGTTGAAAAACAGATTGATGTTTTTAATTTTCACTCTCAGCAGAAAGAAGAAGATTCCCTGAAAAATGTAATTCCCATTATTCTGGAAAGTATTGCAGAGAAAACACAGCTGAATATTGAATATCAAACAGTAGACTCAAGAGTAACCAACAGAACCATTGAAGCAGTAGGGATTTTCTTTGAATTTAATTTCTGGTATATCATGGCTTACTGTATGCTGAGAAAAGATTTCAGACAGTTCAGAGTAGACAGGATTCTGCAGATTTCCAAAACACAAACTCCTTTTTTACAGGAATACGGTCAGATTAATGATTACAGAAAGTCACATGGGAATAAAGTCAAAGCCAAACTTTTGGTAGATAAAAAAATAATGGCTCATCTTGTAAACTCCAAAAAATATTACGGTCTGGTAGAAGAAGTTGAAACGGATCAGGGAATGGAGCTTACTTTTGAAACAGAATGGATTAACGATGGATTCCCTCGTTGGGTCATCACTTTTGCAGACTATGCTACCATTCTTGAACCGGAAAGCCTTCGGATAAGAATGAATGAAATTCTAGTCAAAATGATGGAAAGACATCAATAAAAACCTCAGCAGAGAACTACTGAGGTGGATTGACTTTTATTGGTAAATAGATGAAATGGTTTATTAAATTGTTTTTATTAGAATCTCTCCCAGAAGAAAGGTGGCTCAATTCCTAGAGCTCTTAAATAAACATATCCCTGTGCACGGTGGTGAATTTCATTGTCTATGAAATAAAGGATATTCTCATATACCGGGAACTCATATTGTCCGAACAAATTAAAAGTCTCCTGAAAACGTTCTTCAGTAATTTGCCTGAAATAATGATTGATTACCTCAGTTTCTTCATCCCATTTTTTCAGGATTTCCTCTTTAGTTTTTGGATTAATCCCCTCCTCACTGTATGCTTCCATATTGTTTTCAACAATTCCTTTTAGGGCAACTCCACCAATATTAAGAAGTTCCGCTGCCATTTTAGAAAAAGGTCTCATTCCACCAATTGAAAATTCAAATAATTCTTTTTCAGGAAAAGCATCAATTACTCTTCTTGTCAGGTTTCTGTGCCCTTGCCAATCTTTTAATAATTGCTCAGTAGTCATGAATTGCTTGGTTGCAGTTGCTGTAGTTGTCATAATGTATCGTTTTTGTTTGTTATTGTTGATACAAAGGTAAGAGCAGGTGATGACAACAGTTTGTCAGTAGGATTTTTGCTGCTGAAAAAATATTTTATTTCTTTGCTAAAATATTGAAGACTACTTTTCCGTTTAAGAGAAGTATATTAATAAAAAGAAAATGATTATTTAGAATTATGAAGAAGTATATTTTGCCTGTTATGGCCACTTTTTTATTAGTATCATGCAATAAAATTGAAGAAAAAATAGACCAGACGGTTCAGGAAACCAAGGACAAAGTACAGCAGAAAGCGCAGGAGGCGGTAGAAGAGACTGTTAAAAAAACAGTGAACGAATCTATTAATTCATTGACTAACTCTGAGGATGTGAAGTTCAATACTGTTTTTCCTAATGCCGGATCTGATATGATCTCAGATGAAAAAGGGAAAAGAATAAAACTTCCTACAGGTACGGAAGCCTATATCTTTAAATACAAAGCAGACATCGCTGTAGTACTTCCTTTTTTAGAAAAGCAGGTTACTTCAGATGAAGGAAAATCAGATAAAACAGCAAGAAAAATTGATGGACAAAGCATCATCAGTAAAATAACCCTTCTTTCAAAATTTCTTCCTGATAATACCTTTGATACTAGTTTTCTAGAAGACATTAAAACCGATAAAAGTATTCAGTATTATAAGCTGAAAAGATTTCCTAAGAGTAGTACGATTATCTACAACCCAAAAAATCAGACCATCATACAATACGTAGAGGTAAATAAATAATTTGTATTGGCCGGCTTTTGCCGGCCATTTTTTATGGTCATTGCGAGCCATAGGTAAAGCAATTTCAACCTATTGAAATTACTCGTCAGAAAAAATAAAATCATGCTTATTTGTGATTTCAGTTAATTATTTTTCGTATAGAATAGAAAGTTGTTGCTGTGTTTCTTTTTTAGATTATGAATAAGCAACTTTATACTTTTTAAATCAATTCTTGTTTTTGTAAATCAATAATGTTTTTACTTAGTTTGTGGTTAAATTTTCATCATATATTGTATTTTTATGTTTTGTGTTTAATTTTTTTCTAAATTTATTTAATTATTAATACTTGACATGAAAAAGAAAATCTTTAAAAAAAAAATCTATGCATTAGTGCTAAGCGGAGCTGGTACTATGGCATATGCTCAGGAAACTGTAAAAGAAAACAATATAGATGAAGTTGTGGTTACTACGGGGAGAACTAAACCCAGAACCATAATTACCTCTGCAATTCCTATTGATAATATTTCAGCTGTACAGCTGAAATCCACAGGACAGGTTACTTTTGATAAAGCTTTGACATATGCTGTGCCTTCTTTTAATTCATCACAGCAAACTGTTTCTGATGCAACGGCTCACTTTGATCCCGCAGATTTAAGAGGGTTAGGGCCTTCCAGAACATTAGTGTTGGTTAATGGGAAAAGAAAAAATCAAAGTGCTTTAATTTATGTAAATGATACACCGGGAAAAGGTGAAGTAGGTACGGATCTGAAAAGTATTCCATCTGCTGCCTTACAGAATGTAGAGGTATTGAGAGATGGTGCGTCTGCACAATACGGTTCTGATGCTATTGCAGGAGTGATCAATATTATTCTTAAGAACAGCGTTGGAAAAAGTACAGTCAATCTTTTTTCAGGGATTACTTCAAAAGGAGACGGCTTTAATATCGGAGCAGATTTTAATACAGGAATCAGAGTTGCAAAAAATGGAAGTTTGAACCTTACATTGGGGTATTCTTCCCAAAATAAAACGAACCGTGCGGGATCTACTACAAAAGATGGGCTTTTTGGAGTAGAGAACGCCTGGACGCAAGCTAATCCTGGTTTAGGAATGACTATAGGGCAACCGGAGACAAAAGTTGCCAATATGTTTGTGAATTTTGAGTTGCCAACAGGTGAAACAGGTAAATTTTATGCTTTTGGAGGTACAACTTATAGGAATGGAACTAGTTATGGTTTGTATAGAACACCTTATTGGGTAACTTCAGATTTTGGTTTATTAACTCCAAAAGGACAGCCTTATAATGGGTTTCAACCAGAATTTAAAACAGATGTTTATGATTATAATTTAACCTCCGGTTGGAAAGGCATGTTTGGAAAATGGAGTTTTGATGGGAGTGCAACCTTTGGTTCTAATGCAGTAGATTATGTTGTAGGAAATACCATTAATACATCTTTGGGTGCAAATTCACCAACCCGTTTTAAAGCAGGTGGTCATCAGTTTAGTAATATTATAGGAAATATAGATATCAACCGAAATTTTGGTACGTTTGTTTTAGGAGCAGGTGTTGAAGTACGCAATGAAAACTATCAGGCAAAGGCAGGAGAAGAAGCATCCTATATAGGCACTGGTGCAGAATCATTTCCAGGGCTGCAGCCTCAAAATGAAGTCAATAAAAATCGTCAAAATATGGGTGCTTATATTAATGCTGAATGGGATGTTACGAAAAACCTGTTGCTTGGAGGAACTGTGAGATATGAAAACTTTAGTGATTTTGGAAATAATGTTTCCTGGAAAGGAAATGCAAGATATAAGTTGTTAGATGATAAATTAGTTTTCCGTGGATCTGTTTCTACAGGATTTCGGGCGCCTTCATTACACCAAATTTATTATTCCAATGTTCAAACCAAAATTACAGGGAATACGGTAGCTAATCAGGGTACTTTTAATAATGACTCTCAAATTGTAAGATCAGATCTTGGGGTACCAAAATTAAATGCTGAAAAAGCCTTTAACATTACTGGGGGATTTGCTGTGAAACCTTTTAAAAACCTTACTATTACAGCAGATTACTATAGAATAAAAATTAAAGACAGAGTCCTTTTCTCAGGAGATATAGGTTACAAAACCGGCGCTCCGGGGAATCCGGATACAACCAACCCTGTAGAAGTAATATTAGACAATAATAAAATAACCTCCTTGAAGTTTTTCACCAATGCGGTAAATACAGTTACTCAGGGAGTAGATTTTGTCGCTAATTATACTTCCGCTATTGGGAAAGGAAGATTGGGAATTATTGCTGCTTTCAATTATAACGAAACTAAAATAGTAGATAATATTGCCGTTCCACCTATTTTGGCTGAAAATGGTTACTCAGAAAACTTTTTTGATAGAAAAGAACAATCCAGAATTACCTCTGCAAGGCCAAAAACAAAAACTATTCTTAGTCTTTCGTATGACATTTCAAAGTTTAACTTTAATCTTAATAATACTTACTTTGGTTCTGTTACTTGGCAGCATGCCACTGATCCTGCCAAAGATCAGACATTTTCTGGTAAGGTAGTTACAGACATCGTTTTAACATATAAAATCACGAATGACCTTAAAGTTTCCGGAGTCGTAAATAATTTATTTAATATTTATCCGGATATAATAGACAGCAAAGGAGATGTAGTAACAGATCTTGGAGGAAGATTCAAATATCCTTGGGAGGTCAATCAGTTTGGATTTAACGGAACAACCTTTCAGCTCAATGTTAATTATACTTTTTAATCTGTAAATAAAAGGTTGGTATTTGTGTTACCATTCTTAATAAAGGCAAAGTAATCTCAAAAAGATATAAACTTGTATATCCAAATATTAACTGACATTAGATATTAATGTCAGTTAATTATTTTTATATGGAATAGGAAGTTATTACTAAATTTTACTTTTCACATTGTCCAAAAAAAGGTATTTTAGTACTATGAAAATTTATACAAAAACAGGAGATAAAGGGCAAACAGCGCTATACGGCGGAACAAGAGTTTCCAAAGCCAGTGCAAGAGTGGACAGCTACGGAAATATAGACGAACTGAATTCTTTCATCGGAATAGCAAAAAGTCATATTGAAAATGAAGAAGTGCTGAGACAACTGAAGAAAATTCAGTTTGATTTATTCACGGTAGGCTCAGAAGCAGCTACACCAGTAGATAAACTGATGTTGGCAAACGGAAAATCACGTCTTCCCATTATTATTTCAGAAACGGAAATTGAAGAATTGGAACAATGGATGGATGCTTTTGATGAAAAACTGGAACCCCTTCAGTATTTTATTCTTCCCGGCGGTGGAAAATCAGCAACGTTTTTACATGCAGCAAGAACTATCTGTAGAAGAGCAGAACGTTCATTGGTATTCTTAAATGAAGCTGAAGAAGTGCGTCCGGAACTCATTAAATATTTAAACAGATTATCAGATTATCTTTTCGTATTGGCAAGATATATTTCAAAACTGAACAACGAACCAGAAGAATACTGGAACCCGAATGAGAGATAAAGTATTACTTTTCATCAACGGAGATGCTCCGAAATCTTTACCTCATCCTGAAAATTATGATTTGATAGCCTGTACAGATGGTGCTTTTCACTATCTTAAAACAATGGGCTTTCCTTTATATAAACTGGATTTTATTTCCGGTGATTTTGATTCCCATTCCGGATCAGATGAAGATATGTATCAGGATAAATTTATTCTTACTTTAGATCAGGATAAAACAGATTTTCATAAGGCGTTGGAAATTATTTTAGAAAAAGGGTTTTTAGAAGTTGATGTTTTTGGCGGAAGTGGAGGAGAACAGGATCATTTTCTTGGGAATCTAACGGTTGCTTATGCCTTCAAAGACCGTATGAAAATTAAATTCTATGATGAGTTTTCCGAATATTATTTTATTCCTAACGATTTTAAGTTGAAAGGTGTAAAGAATAAAATGATTTCTCTATATCCTTTTCCATCAGTGAATAATATAACAACTAAAGGCCTTAACTGGCCTTTAACAAACGGAAGTTTGAGTATTGTCTCAAGGATAGGAACCCGTAATTTCGCGATTGAGGATGACGTTTCTGTACAATATGAATCTGGAGATGTGTTGTTTTTTGTAGGGTTAAACGAAATAGAATATCCAACGATCTATTAATAATCTAAAAGATCGTTATCAATAGAAACGGGCTTTAGCCTGTTTAATAAAAATGAAATAATGTCCTTTGGCTTTAGCTAAAACTTAAAATAAATCTTAAACCACAAAAGTCAAAAAAGTTTAGAACACTTAAGCTTTTTTAAGTGACTACTAACTGTTTGAGGAGTATACTTAAGTTCTGAAAATTTTTGATTTCCTTCTTAAGTGTACTTCTTTTTACAAAATATTTTTAAGCTTACTTAAATGAACTAAAGTGTTTTTAAAATAAACTTTCGTACCTTTTGTGGTAAACCAAAAAACTATTGAATACATTAATCAAAATACCTATTACTATCCTTTCATTATGTTGTATATTCTCATGTAAAACACAACATTTTGAAACCCCGGAATATGGTAAAAATGAAGCGGAAAAAGTATTTGAAATCAAAAAAGTTCACAATTTCCGTGCAGTAGGCAATATTAAAAATACTGAAGGGCGAACTTTAAAAGAAGGAATATTCTACAGAAGTGCACATCTTCATAAGCTTAAAAAGAAATCTTTTGATCAGATCGGGCAATTAGGGATAACAGAAGTTATAGATTTAAGAAATTCAAAAGAAATTTCTCAGAGTCCGGATCAAATTCCAAATGGGATCACCTATAAAAAATATTCTGCTTTTGAAGATGAAGGAGACCAGTTGTCACAAGCAAGAAAGTTGGTTTTGAAAGGGAAAGTAAATGCTTCTGATGCCGACAAAAGAATGATCGATTTCTATCGTGAATACGTTACGGAGAATCCGGAGATCATAAAAACGATTATTACGGAGATTATGGAATCAGAAAAACCGATTCTTTACCACTGTACTGCGGGCAAAGACAGAACAGGAATTGTTACCGCCTTAATCCTGATGATATTGAAGTTTGACAAAGAAACTATCTATAATGAATATCTCTTATCCAACAACTTCAGAAAGCCTTTGGTAGAGAAAAGATTACGATTAGCCAATAACTTACATTTCCTATATCCGAAAATGGATTTACAGGTTCTGGAAAAGCTAAGTTGGATAGAAAAAAGGTATCTTGATGCAGCTTTTGAAGAGATCAATAAAAAATATGGTTCTATAGATGCTTATATTCAGCAGGTATTGGGGATTTCTGAGGTTAAAAGAGCGCAATATATTCAAAAGTTTACCCACTGATTATCAGGGGTAAATTTTCATAAACCATAATATTGGGGGATTATTTAAAATTATAATAATTTTAACATCTAAAAATCAAACTTTTTTAGCAATTTTGCATTTCTTAATTCACTTGTTTAGAAATGAAAATAAAATACTCGGAACTTATTGATCAGACGTTATATTTTCCTACGGAGGAATTTAATGTTTCTGAGAACAATTTGTTGTTTCACGATGTTCCATTGATGGACGTTGTTGAGCAATTTGGCACTCCGCTAAAGATTAGCTATTTGCCGAGAATTTCTCAAAATATTCAGAAAGCCAAAAGCTGGTTTAAAGAAGCTTTTGAAAAAACTGAATATAAAAAGAGTTATACCTACTGTTATTGCACAAAATCCAGTCATTTCAATTTTGTATTGGAAGAGGCTTTGAAGAATGATATTTCAATAGAAACGTCTTCTGCCTATGATATGGATATTGTAAAATCTCTTTATGAAAAAGAGAAAGTAGATAAAAACATTGAAGTGATCTGTAATGGATTCAAAACGGATGATTATCTGACAAAGATTTCAGATATGATTAACAGCGGTTTTGAAAACATTACTCCGATTCTGGATAATTACCGTGAATTGGATAAACTTACAGAAAGTATAGATTCTACATTCAACATCGGGATTAGAATTGCTTCTGAAGAAGAGCCGAAGTTCGAATTTTATACCTCAAGATTAGGAATCGGATATAAAGACATCATTCCATATTACAGCCAAAAGATCGCAGAACACCCGAATGCAAGATTGAAAATGCTTCACTTCTTCATCAATACGGGGATCAAGGATACTTCATATTACTGGAACGAATTATACAAATGTCTTCGTGTTTATGCACGTTTGAAAAAAATTGCTCCTGAAGTAGATTCATTGAACATTGGCGGTGGATTTCCAATTAAAACTTCTTTGAACTTTGATTACGATTACCAGTATATGGTAGAAGAAATCGTTTCTCAGATCAAAAAATTCTGTGAAGAAGAGGGAGTAGAAGAACCCAACATCTATACTGAATTCGGAAGCTTTACCGTTGGAGAAAGTGGAGCAAACCTTTATAAAATCATCTCTCAAAAACGTCAGAACGACAGAGAAAAGTGGAATATGATTGATTCATCTTTCATGACAACGCTTCCTGATACATGGGCGATTTCAAGACACTTTATCATGCTTCCACTAAATCGTTGGGAAGATACTTATGAAAGAGTATTCTTAGGTGGTCTGACGTGTGATTCAGATGATTATTATAACTCCGAGCAACATACGAATGCTATTTACCTGCCAGTTTTCAGCGATACGAAGCCTCTGTATATCGGATTCTTCCATACAGGAGCTTATCAGGAAACTATTGGAGGGTACGGTGGAGTACACCACTGTCTGATGCCTCAGCCAAGACACGTCCTGATTCAGAAAGATGAAAATGGTGAGTTACAGTATGAAATTTTCCGTGAAAAACAGGAACCTGAAGATGTATTGAGACTTCTTGGTTACAAATAATTCTACTATCAATAGAAACGGGCTTTAGCCTGTTTACAAAAAATAATAACAATTGGCTTTGGCCAAAACTGATACAAAACAAAAGCTCTCAGATTCTGAGAGCTTTTTTAGTTAAAAATATTTTGAAATTTTATCCAGTTCAAGGTCTTCATAATCCGAAACCACGGTGTCAGCCAATGTATAATCCTGATTTTTAGAATGCGGACTTCTATACGCAGCACAGAATATCTTAGCTCTGTGTGCAGCTAGTATTCCATTGGTAGAATCTTCAATCACCATACAGTTTTCAACAGGTTCGCCAGCCATTTCAGCAGCCAGAAGAAATACTTCAGGATGAGGTTTTGATTCTTTTAAATCTGCACCACTGATCTTTCCGCTGAAATATTTTTCCAATCCGAATTTATCAAACACCATATTGATGGTCGTCATGGTAGCAGAAGAAGCTAAAATAAGCTTGATACCATTTTCATGGTAATGCTGAATAAGGTTTCTTACTCCGGGAATCAGATCAAACTCATCATCATTATAAAAATAATCTTTAAAATGAGACCTTTTGATTCCTGCAATGGATTCGTAAGTATGATTTAAATTAAATTCCTTAATCAGAGTTTCTGAAACCCTTTTGGTGGAAGCTCCGGTAAATGAAGTGTATAAATCTTCGGAAACTGCAATTTCCAATTCATCAAACGTTTTGAAATAGGCTTTTCTATGCAATGGTTCGGTGTCTACAATTACCCCATCCATATCGAAAAGAACAGCTTTTAAAGACATATTCTAAGTTTTTCACAAAAATAGGAAATTGAGTTGAAAGGGGAAAGTGAATAGGTCGTTAGGGGAGTGTCAGTTTATAATCGATTGATTTTTTAGATAGGAAATAAAGTTTAATAAAGCAGGAAGCCAGAAGAGGGAAGCTGGAAGTTATTGTAGCGTAAATTTTACTGTAACTAGGATAAATAAATTGAAAAATGTTAATAAAATTGAATTCAAATTATTCTTTTGCGCTTCATGACTTCCTTATTTCAGCCTGCAGCTTCCTAAGAGATATAAAAATACTTACTATTGAGTTCGGATTAACCGGTAATTATCATTCACAAACTCTACTTACTCTTATTCTACAACTCACAAACTCTTCGTATCTTTGCCATCAATTACAATACTAAAATTTTTAAATAAAGCATGAGAACATACGCAGGAATTCCCGAGGAAAACGCAACGTTAGAGAATTCGAAAGTAATGTTGGTAACAGTTCCTTATGATGGAACTTCAACATGGGGAAAAGGAGCTGATAAAGGTCCTGAATTATTCCTAGACGCTTCTGAAAACATGGAACTTTATGACATTGAAACTCAAACTGAACCTTATCTTCAGGGAGTATATCTAGCTGGAGAAGTTTCTGAAAATTCAACTCCTGAAGCAATGACAGAAGCTGTTTACCAAAAAACAAAAGAGCTTTTGAATAATGAAGGAAAAGTATTCACTCTATTTGGTGGTGAGCACTCTGTTTCTATTGGTTCTATCCGCGCAGTAGGAGAGAAGTTTGAAAACCTTACCGTTCTTCAATTGGATGCTCACACAGACTTACGTCCTGAGTTCCATGGTTCTACTTCAAATCACGCTTGTGCAGTGTTTGAAGCTAACCAGAAGCATAACCTAGTTCAGGTGGGAATCCGTTCTATGGATGCTGAAGAAGCTCAATATTTACCGGAAGGAAGAGTATTCTTTGCTCACGAGATTGCCAATAACGAAAATTGGGTGAATGACGTATTGGAACAAGTTTCAGGAAACGTTTATATTACGATTGACCTTGATGCTTTTGATCCTTCTATTGCACCCTCTACAGGAACTCCTGAACCAGGTGGATTACAATGGTATCCAACACTGGAATTATTGAGAAAAGTATTCGAAAAATGTAACGTCGTGGCATTTGATATTGTAGAATTAATGGATTCTCCAATGGCTAAGCCAACAGCTTTCCTTGCGGCTAAGCTATATTACAAAATGCTTGCTTATAACGATATTTATAACAACAATAACTAATATTCCGCAAGAATCGGATTTTTTCTGTCATGTATTCTTTGGAAATTTGTGAGATAAAAACAGAGTAAAATGTCCACACAAAGTCAAATAGATTACAACAGAATTGCTAAAGCGATAGAGTATATCCAGAGCAATTTCAGACTTCAGCCAAGTTTGGAGGAAGTGGCAGAAAATATTCACTTGAGTCCGGCCCATTTTCAGAAGATTTTCACAGATTGGGCAGGAACAAGTCCGAAAAAATTTTTACAGTTCATCAGTCTTGAACATGCTAAAAATTTATTGAAGGAAGAAAAAGCAAGCATTTTTGATACCGCTTATGAAACTGGACTTTCCAGTACAAGCAGATTACATGATCTGTTTGTAAAAATAGAAGGAATGTCTCCGGCTGAATATAAAAACGGAGGAAAAAGTCTTGTTATTAATTATAGTTTTTCAGAAAGCCCATTTGGAAATATCCTGGTAGCTTCCACAGAGAAAGGAATCTGCTATATGGCTTTTGAAAACGACAAAGAAACAGCATTAGGGAATTTACAGTATAAATTTCCTAATGCTTCTTTTTTTGAGAATCAGGACACGCTTCAGAAAAACGCTTTGTCTATATTCGATAAAGACTGGACAAAGCTCAACACTATAAAACTTCATTTAAAAGGTACCGATTTTCAGTTAAAAGTCTGGGAAAGCTTATTAACCATTCCTATGGGAAAACTGTCCACATACGGTAGTCTTGCAGAGAAAATAGGAAACCCTAATGCCTCTAGAGCTGTGGGAACAGCTATTGGAAATAATCCTGTGGCATTTCTTATCCCTTGTCACCGTGTGATCCAATCTACGGGACATTTGGGTGGTTACCGATGGGGAAGCGATAGAAAACAGATGATTGTGGGCTGGGAGAGTTCACAGATCTATTCATAAAACTCATTTTTTATAAAATATTATTTCTATTGACTCTGTTTTGTTTATTGATAAAAACCCTTCAGGAATTTATGTTTTATCTTATCTTTGATTAAAGGTATTGCATTTAAAGAAATGCTGTTTTAACAAGCTCCATGAATTTTAAAATTACAAATGGCAAGAGGTTAATCGCCCTTGAATATGATTTCAATCAATATAGTGAATGCCTGACAATAGGAAAGGAACCTGCTCTTTTTTTATGGGATGACTGTGATGATCCGGGGGATGAAAATATGGTACTGTTTTCTATAACCCAGGAAAATCAGAACCGTATTAATAGAGCACTTGAGAGGGTCAATTTTAATATAGATTATACGGATAGAGTAGAAGAGTTGTTTCAAGCTTTGCAACCCCTGTTAGGATTAATGCAAAATGGAAATTATAAATTAAGTTTTTCTGAAGATAAAGCATGGTCTGTTTATCAGAATTCTGCTGTATTTGGAGAAGATAGGCTTGATAGAAAAGACGTGGAAGAAGAGATCAGGAAGTATGATAAGAAATTATCACAAAATCTTATCTATAGCTATGATCCCTATATTGTTTACGAAGATACATGTCATTTTAATGTATACGAATATCCTTTTATTGCCTGGAAATCTGAAAAAGAAATGGATAGAGATCTTGTAAAACATTATACAGATCTTATCTTATCAGGAGCAAGACCATTTGCTGTTATTCTGAAGGGAGAATATGAAGAAGATAATTATTTCCACGAATATATTCTTGACGGTCACCACAAGCTTTGTGCTTACAGAAACCTGAAAATAGAACCTCTGTTTGCCATTATTGAGTTTTTTCCGGAAGAGGAATCAGAAATAAAAATGGATATGGAGCGTATTTCTCAAATATTGTATCCTTGGCAGTTTAATCATTATTACGATACCTGGAATGCCTATAGCAAACGGGATTATTTACAAAAGAATCCGGACAGCTTACTCAAAAAACATTTCAAAAACGGTTTGGTTACCTTTCTTTATCCTGATGACAGAAAAAGAGCAGAAGTATTTTATATCAATGATGTAGAGGATGGTGAATATAAATACTGGTATAATAATGGTGATTTGTGTATTTTGGGGAATTATGCACTTGGTAAAAGGATAAACAAGTGGATATATTACTTTTCAATACGTGAAATAGATGAAAATGCCTCGCCTTTTGTGGCAAAAGAAGAATATATAAAATACGAATATATTTATAAAGATGGCTATCCATTGATTGATAAAAGATGGGATGAAGAAGGAAAAATTATGTGGATAAATGATGCTAAATGTTTTGACGAAGAAAGGATTCATCTCACTGATGATATGATTGAGGAATATTCCACAGAAAGATACAGAAATGTATTAAAACTGAAGAAAATAAAGGAATAAGGCCCTTCTGAAGGCTTCCTGTTAATAAAATAGTTTTTACCTTTTATAAAAAATAAGAAGATGCTCAGCTTGTTCGAAGATTTCTCAGATTATCCCATAAACATACTTCCGCATGACGGAACCGTTCATTACTATGGAAAGATCTTTTCAAAAGAAGAGACTGATATTTATTACGATTATCTTTTCAATCAGATTCCATGGCAGCATGATGAAGCTGTGGTTTTCGGAAAATTAATTCTAACCAAAAGAAAAGTAGCCTGGTTTGGAGAAAAAGCTTTTGAATATACTTATTCCAACAGAACAAAATATGCAAAACCATGGACTCCTGAGCTCTTGAAATTAAAACAAAAATGTGAGGAAGTTTCAGGAGAAACCTATAATTCCTGTCTGCTTAATTTATACCATGATGGTAGTGAAGGAATGGCTTATCACAGTGATGGAGAAACGGATCTGAAAAAGCATGGAGCCATTGCCTCTATTACTTTCGGAGCAGAAAGAAAGTTTTTATTTAAGCACAAAACAACCAAAGAAAAGGTTGAAATATTCCTGGAAAACGGAAGCTTACTGATTATGAAAGGAACTACCCAGGATAATTGGCTTCACAGGCTTCCACCCACAACAAAAGTAACAACTCCACGAGTAAATCTTACTTTCAGAACGATTGAGGAATAAAAGCTCACACAGAGTAAGCAAATTATGCAGGTTTTACCATAATCATCTGTGAAAATCTGCAGTTAAAAATATCTTACAGTTTATTCTCATTAGCCTTGTCAAGGTTTTAAACCTTGACAAGGCTGCTTCCCCTAACAAAACCCCCCAAGAGTAAACCTTACTTTCAGGACCATTGAAGAATAAAAACCTCTCACAGATTGAGCAAATCACGCAGATTCTAACGCAATCATCTGTGAATATCTGCGGGATCTGTGGGAAATAAAGTTGCTTTTTATAATAATTGCCTATGAAATCAATCCAATCATATGACGGATAAAAGCTCTCACAGACTGAGCAAATCACGCAGATTCTAACGCAATCATCTGTGAATATCTGCGGCATCTGTGGGAAATAAAGTTGCTTTTTATAATAATTACCTATGAAATCAATCCAATCATATGACGGATAAAAGCTCTCACAGACTGAGCAAATCACGCAGATTCTAACGCAATCATCTGTGAATATCTGCGGGATCTGTGGGAAATAAAGTTGCTTTTTAGAATAATTGCCTATGAAATCAATCCAATCATATGGGGGATAAAACCTCTCACAGATTGAGCAAATCACACAGATTCTAACGCAATCATCTGTGAAGATCTGCGGCATCTGTGGGAAATAAAGTTGCTTTTTAGAATAATTACCTATGAAATCAATCTAATCATATGACGGATAAAAGCTCTCACAGACTGAGCAAATCACGCAGATTCTAACACAATCATCTGTGAAGATCTGCGGTATCTGTGGGAAATAAAGTTGCTTTTTAGAATAATTACCTAGGAAATCAATCCAATCGTATGGCGGATAAAACCTCTCACAGATTGAGCAAATCACACAGATTCTAACGCAATCATCTGTGAAGATCTGCGGCATCTGTGGGAAATAAAGTTGCTTTTTATAATAATTACCTATGAAATCAATCCAATCATATGACGGATAAAACCTCTCACAGACTGAGCAAATCACGCAGATTCTAACGCAATCATCTGTGAATATCTGCGGTATCTGTGGGAAATAAAGTTGCTTTTTAGAATAATTGCCTATGAAATCAATCCAATCATATGACGGATAAAAGCTCTCACAGATTGAGCAAATCACGCAGATTCTAACACAATCATCTGTGAATATCTGCGGCATCTGTGGGAAATAAAGTTGCTTTTTATAATAATTACCTATGAAATCAATCCAATCATATGACGGATAAAAGCTCTCACAGATTGAGCAAATCACGCAGATTCTAACGCAATCATCTGTGAATATCTGCGGCATCTGTGGGAAATAAAATTATTCTTTTATAACAATTATCAGCGAAATCGGCTTAATCAGGGAGATAGCCAAAAACAAAAAACGCTGTTCAGATGAACAGCGTTTGTAATTTATTTCAAGATTTCAGCTTCAATAGAACTGTCACCGTACAATTTAATAAAGGCTTTGGTGTAGTCTTCCTTGGAAGCAAAATTTGGATTATCCATAAATTTCTGAGGATTCAACGCAAAAAGCGGGAACCACGTACTGCTGATCTGAATCTGGATTTTATGCCCTTTTTTGAAAGTATGAACTACGTCCTGAAGTCTGAAGTTAACTGCTGTTTTCTGTTCAGGAACCAAAGCTTCTCCTTTTTCTTTAGTATTTCTGAATCTTGCAGGCATAATTTCACTTCTTACCATCTGGTGGTAGTTTCCGTAGATTACACCGTCTTTCTTTTCTGCCGGTTTGAAATCTTCAGGATAAACATCAATCAGTTTTACCGCAAAGTCAGCATCAGTAGAAGAAGAGGAAATATTCAGTTTGGCCATAATTTCTCCGGCGAAAGTAATATCTTCTGTCAGTACATCTGTGGTAAACGTCAATACATCAGGTCTTCCTACAGCAAATCTCTGATCTTCCGACATATAATTTTTAGGAGTAAATCCATTAAAATCTTTTAAGTGATCAGAACTTAAAACCGGATTGTTCGGGTCGCTATAATATTCTGAATATCCTTGTCCTGCAGCCTTTTTTAACGTTTTATCAGAAAGATAGAAGTTTACTTTCTGTGCGTTCTTAGGCGGATAAGATGCAAATTCTTTCCATTGTTTTGCTCCGGTGTCATACATCAAAGCTTCAGGAAGTCCTGCATCTTCTTTGGTGTTGCCTTTCAGATAATGACTGAAGAATTTTGTTTCTACATTTTTCTGGTAATATGTGGCAATGCTGTCTCCGAAATAAGTTTCACTGTGGAAATGCTTTCCTTGTTCCTGAGACCATCCACCATGAGAGAAAGGTCCCATTACGATGGTGTTTTTAGCCTTTGGACTTGTCTTCTCAATCGTTTTGTAGATATTTAACGGTCCTGCGAGATCTTCAGAATCAAACCAGCCTCCTACAGTCATTACGGCATGATTGATATTCTTCAGATGAGGAAGAAGGCCTCTTTTTTGCCAGAATTCATCATAATTGGTATGATTCATAATTTCTGTCATGAAAAAATTATCTTTATAGTACTTCTCATAGCCATCTTTTAAGGTTCCCATATCTCTGTAGAATTTTAAACCATCTTCAGAGGTTTGTTTAATGAAAGAATCCATATACCATGCTTTTTGTTCAGGTTTTGTCTTCTGAACTCCAAAAACAGGAAATGTTCTGAAATAGCCCAGCATAAATCTGCCGTTGTGAAGAAAATCATCGTTCCAGAAATCAGAAATAGGTGCTTGTGGAGAAGAGGCAACCAATGCCGGATGCTGTGCTAATGTTCCTACCGCGGTATAAAATCCGGGATAAGAAGTTCCGAATTGGCCTACCTTACCATTATTATCTTTAACGTTTTTCAAAAGCCAGTCGATGGTATCGTAAGTATCTGTACTTTCGTCAACATCTTTTTTAGTTTTACGTTCTACCTGAGGAGTCATATTGGTGAAAGTTCCCTCACTCATATATCTTCCACGTACGTCCTGGTACACAAAAATATATTTGTCTTTCATCAGGTAAGTGTTAGGTCCCACTTTGGTTTTATACTCATTTTCCCCATAAGGAGCAATGCTGTAGCAGGTTCTCTGCATCAGAAACGGATATTTGTTCTTGTTTGAAATATCTTTGGGAATATAAACAGCCGTAAAAAGCTTCACCCCATCACGCATGGGAATATAAAATTCCTTCTTTGTGAAATTATCTTTAACGAAATTGTCTTTTTGTTCCGTATTCTGAGCCTTTCCAAGAATGAAAAGAAGAATGAGCACAAGTGAAATATGGGTTTTCATAAGTAAAATTTGCGGCTAATTTAGAAATAAAAATACTTTCACGGTATCTTCTTATATAAATCTTCCTTTAAAAGTGCATTTGTTTTTGATTTTTTACTATTGATTGTGGAATTTGTGGTTGATGTAGAGATAGGGCCACCCTTCAAAAATTCTTTGAATTCTTGACACCCCTGCCTTGGAGGGGAATGTGTAGTCTTTCGACTGGAATATTGGTGAAAATCGGAGATTTTCAGTAAACTTAACTGTACTTTTAAAACAGCTAATAGTTGCATTAAAATAACTAAAGTGTTCAAAACCTTTTGTGACTTTATGGTTAAAAAAGCCTGTAATTAACCAATAAAAAAGCCGGATCATTTCCGGCCATTTACTAAAGTATATAAAAGGATGGTGTTTATTTCTTTTTCGGTTTTTTACCGGCAAATTTATTCAGCTTCATACTAAGGGAAAACATGATGTATCGTTTAAGGATCAGATCTTCACGGTCTTCAAAATAAGAATCGGTAATGGTTCTTTTTACGCTTTGATTTTGATTCAATACATCATAGACCTTTATTTTTGCTGTCAGCTGTTTTTTGTAGAATGAATATCCCAGACTGGCATTCCAGAAATAGAAATCTTTTTTAAATCCGGGAGCAATATTTGAATTGGTGTTATAAGAAAAATCATTTCCAATGAAGAATGCTTTTTGGAACAGATAATTTGTTAGTTCTACCTTTAGAGACTGGGTAGTGGTATTTACGCTGTTGACATTATAGTTGGTATAGTCGGAAAAGCTATATCCAAGGCTATAAGAGGGTTTTATGGTAAATATATCTTTGATTTCATAATTCAGATTAAGTCCCGGATTAAAGTTGTAGGCTCTGCTTTTAAATGCTTCCCCATTGATAAATCCATTATTATACGTATAATTCATACTGAACCTTGGAGCAATTCTCAATTTATGGTCATTCCATTTAAATGTTTTGGCCAAGCCAATATTGAAATTGAAATTCTTATTTCCGCTTATATTGCTGTAGGTGATGATCTGTCTTCCGGAATTGTCATATTTGGAATAATTGATAACATCATTATTTCTATAGGTAAACCCAGCTGTAACATGGTAATTTAAATTCTTAACCATGTCATAACTGTTGAAAGTAAGATTAGTTTCATTAATCCATGTGTTTTTAAGATCAGGGTTTCCGGTATTGGTAATTAAAGGATTGGATTCATCCTTATAAGGAATCAATTTTCCGGGATCAGGAATGGTGAAACTGGAAGAGTTGGATAAGATTAATGACTGCTTGTCTGTAAAAGAATATCGGAAATTGGTTGAATATTTGGGGAGGACAAAATTTTTCTGAAGGTTGTACAGCTGCCCGTTAAAAACTGAATTGACATTCATGTCTGAAATATCAGCATTGACGGTAGCCCAGAGACCGAATTTCTTTTTGTAAAGATAATAAGATAACTCAGGCGTAAACTGATTCATTCTTTGATCCATACTATTGGAAAGACGGGTGTTATACTGAGAATATTGTCCTGTAACAGGATCAAAATCATTAAAATCCCTTATGTCTCTGGTTAATTTTGAGTTGTATTGCAGCGTGATGCCAATTGTTGCAGAATCTGAGATGGGTTCTGTATATCGGGCCATAAAGCTGTAATTATTATCCTGGGAACGGGTCTTCTGCAGCTGATTACGGTTATCAGTAGTTATACCGGAGTCCTTATAAAAGGAATTTAGAGACTGATTGATGTTTTCATTAGCAGATTCTGTAATAGAAGTATTGACCATGGCCATGAACGCTCTGTTCTTTTTCTTAAAGTTCCTGAAAAAATTAATGTTGGGGCTGAAAGTATTAGATTCTCCATTGATGTGAGTAATATTTTTACTTTCATTCAAAAGTTTATCATCCTTTAAAGTTGAAGATACAGATTGCCCTGAACCGAATGTTTCTGATTTTGAAAATGAAGGTGCAATGTAAATATTGGTCAGTGAATCCAATTTTATTCCTACAGAGCTGTTGAAATTATATTGTCTGGATTCATTCTCATTACTGCTTTCAGAATCTGTTTTTAGAGTAGAATCTGGAAGAAGTGTAGTCTTTGAGGCTTTGGAACGGGTCTCATTATTAGAATCTGTATATTGGAGGCTGAGATTGTCAAGGTTGGCATCATTTCCAAGTTTATCATTGTAATTCAAACCAAAGCTGTTAAATTTTTGAATTCCACCTCCTTGCTGACCTGCGCTGCCTCGTCCCATCGTATCAAAAATCTGATCTCCTGAACTGCTTTTGGAGTTGATATTATTGGCGGAGGCCAAAACACTGATTTTGGTCTCTCCTTTAAAATAATTTAAGAATACATTTCCTTCATACCGTTTATCAGAACCATATCCAGCTAGAATTTTTGAAATAAGACCTTTGTTTTTCTTCTCATCAATATTGAAATTAATCGTGGTATTTTGAGATTTTGGAGCTCTCTTGGTAAGTTCCTCCTCTTTAGTCTTCGTAGTGGTAAATTGAATATTTTTAATGATATCTGCTGGAAGATTTTGTAGAGCAGTCTTTCCTTCCTTATCGAAGAAAGGTTTCCCATTGACCATAATTTGGTCTACAGCTTTTCCATTGACTGTAATTTTCCCATCATTGCCTATTTCTACTCCCGGAATTTGTTTCAGAAGCTCATCAATCTGGCTGTCTGGGCGTACTTTAAGAGCTGAAGCATTGAATTCTATGGTGTCATTTTTTACTTTCACCGGAGAAACGGTAATTTTCACCTCATCAATGTCAATAACTTTCTTTTTTTCAAGTGTTATATCGCCAAGAGATAGTGACTGCAGAATTTTATCGAGTGCTTTTGAATATGATAGCTTTTCGGTATCAATTTTTAGAAAGGAAGATTCTTTTACCTCATCAGTTTGTAATGAAAATTTACCTTCTTTATTGGTTGCTGTATAATTGATTATGGTGGAATCTTTTGCCTTCAGCAGATAGATGGTCGCATTTTCTACTGGCTTTTTTTCCGGATCAGATACTTTTCCATCAATATGGAGTCTTTGGCCATATGCAATCAGGAAGTTGCATACCAAAAACACGAATAATAAGATTTTCTTCATTGAGCGTTCCAAAACGTAAAAATAAAAAAACATCCCAATATAGGGATGTTCCTTGTGAATATTTCAAAAAATATTTTTATGCTCTTAAATATCTTGAATACGCATATCCTTCCTGACCGTCAGCAGTTTTTACTTTCCACCAGTCGTCAGAAGTCTGCTCAATTAAAGTTACAGCAGAACCTTTGGCAGCTTTTCCTACTACAGCAGCTTCAGTAGAAGGCTCCTGTCTAATGTTCAGATTAGACTCATCTGTAGCTACAGTAAGAGAAGCACCTGAAGCAAGACCTGCAACCTGTACATCGATATTGATATCTGAAGCAGAATAAGTAGAATCAATAGCTCCTAAAGCATTCCAAACTGCATCTTTTGCTGCTGTATTGGAAGCATCTCCGGAAACATATAAAATTCCGTCCTGTTCCTGAACCTGTAGGTTTGAGATCCCAGCAGACTGAGCTGCTGAAACTACGCTTGAATATTTATCTTGTAATGTACTCATCTTAATTTAATTATTTTACTGTGTAGTTAAATTTAACTTTACCAACTTTTAAAGCATCCACAGACTGCTTAATTTTTTTAGCCTGCTCTTTAGAAACATTTCCTGTAAGGGTAAGTTCGTTATTAATAACTTCTACTTTTACTGTTGGGAAATCTTTTACTGCATCCTGAACTTTTTTCTGAATGGCAGGATCTACAGCAGATTTAGTTTCAACAGGTGCCGGAGCCGGAGTTACTTCTACTTTAGACATATCCATTACGTCTTTTACTCCTTTAATTGCTTTTAATTGTGCAATCATAGCATCTTTAGACGCCTGATCTGCGAAAGTTCCGCTTAAGTGAGCCACACCTTCTTTTACTTCAACAGAAGCATTGGGATTAGAAGTTACCACAGTTGTAGCCTGAGTCTGAAGATCGGCATCAGAAACTTTTTTCTTACAAGAAACTGCCCCGAAAGATACAGCTACAGCTAATGCAGCCATTGCGATAGTTTTTTTCATATTGTATATTTATTAATGTTGTTATACAATCAAATGTAATAATAAAATTTGTACCAAAAGAATAAAAAATCAATAAATGTTTCTTAAATTTTTTACAATATTTTCGGAACCAGCGATTTAATTTTTATATTCCGAAAACTTAATATGGCCTTAGTATGATTAGAATAAAATATTCTGCCAATTCAAAAACCATTATATTTGCGCAAATTGAACTATATATATGAAAGGACAGAATAAACTTTTTATAGCAATTATCATCGCACTTCTTCTGGGAGTGGGAATTGGAGGAATTGTACACGTACAGTATCCGGAAAGTGCAGAACCTTTTTCCAAGAATATAAAATTATTGGGAACGGTTTTCATCAGGCTGGTACAGATGATTATTGCACCTTTGGTTTTTACTACACTTGTGGTGGGAATTGCTAAAATGAGTGATATCAAAATGATCGGAAGAGTAGGAACAAAGGCTATGCTTTGGTTTATCTCCGCTTCTTTGATTTCTCTTTTTATCGGGTTAATCCTTGTGAACTGGCTGGAACCGGGACACGTTACCAAACTACCGATTCAGGATGCAGCTTCTGCAGAAGATCTTTTGAAAAGCAGTAAAAGCTTTTCCTTAGAAGATTTTGTAAAGCATATGATTCCTAAAAGTTTATTTGAAGCCTTTGCTACCAATGAAGTATTACAGATTGTAGTATTTGCCATTATGTTTGGAGTTGCTTTAGCTAATTTAGGAGAAGAATATTCTAAACCAGTAGTAAAGCTTTTTGATATTATTGCCCATGCTATTCTTAAAATGGTAGGATATATTATGTGGTTTGCCCCGCTGGGAGTATTGGGATCAATTGCTGCGGTAGTAGCTACCAATGGTTTTGAAATTTTTAAAGTATATGCCATCTATTTAAGAGACTTCTTCTTTGCAATAGGAGTTCTTTGGCTGGTACTTTTATTAGTAGGATACTTTATCCTGGGGAATCGTCTTTTCGATTTATTGAAGAGAATTAAAGAACCATTATTGATTGCATTCTCTACAACCAGTTCAGAAGCGGTATTTCCAAAATTGGTGGAGGAACTTGAAAAATTCGGATGTAACAGTAGAGTAGTCTCTTTCATCCTGCCTTTAGGGTATTCTTTTAACCTGGATGGAAGTATGATGTATATGACATTTGCTTCTATCTTTATTGCTCAGATCTATGGAGTAGAAATGACTCTTGGGCAACAGATTACCATGCTTTTGGTATTGATGCTTACTTCAAAAGGAATTGCAGGTGTTCCAAGAGCTTCCCTGGTTATTATTGTAGCAACCTGTTCAATGTTTGGTATTCCACCGGAAGGAATTGCTTTAATCTTACCGATTGACCACTTCTGTGACATGGGAAGAAGTATGACAAACGTATTAGGAAATACATTGGCTACTTCAGCAGTATCAAAATGGGAAGGGCAATTAACTGAGCCTTTAGATAAAATTTAAATAATGAGTTTAATAAACTTAGAACCTTATAAAAGCCATATTGAAAAATATGGCTTTTCAGTTATAAATGAAGTATTCTCTGATGCAGAGGTTGCTGAAATTATCTATGTTCTGGACAATATAGATACCTCAAAAGAGAATTTCAGAAAGTCTGAAGACCTGTTTGCCATCAGACAGTTTTTAAAAGAAGTTCCGGAAATTAAAGACCTCATCTTTAATGACAATATCAGAACAATTATCAATGAAATCTTTGGTGAGCGGTATTTTGTAGTAAAGAGTATCTATTTTGATAAACCGGAAACCTCTAATTGGTATGTTGCCTATCATCAGGATCTGACAATTTCTGTAGATAAAAAACTGGAATTATCAGGTTTTGGCCCCTGGACTACAAAGCAAAATCAGTTTGCTGTACAACCACCGTTGGATATTTTGGAGAATATTTATACGATCAGAATTCATCTGGATGAAACGGATGAAAATAATGGAGCGTTAAAAGTTGTTCCGCAATCTCATGCTAAAGGAATCTACAGACCAGAAATGATAGACTGGACAGTAGAAACTGAAGAAATCTGTAAAGTAAATAAAGGGGGAGTGATGCTTATGAAACCTCTTACATTGCATGGTTCAAACAGAACAACCAATGGAAAGAAAAGAAGAGTGATTCATATTGAGTTTTCAGATAGGGAACTTCCGGAAGTTCTGCAATGGGCAGAAAGGATGAATTAAGATATTCTCAGAATAAAAAATAGCCTCTTCAAAAAACGAAGAGGCTATTTTTTATTGCCAGTGATCAGATATTACTTCTTTGTCTGGAATATTGATATTGTGTTTATTATAGAAAAGCAATATTAAATATTCTTTTTTCTTCGAAGTATCTCTATACATTGGTGTTTCAACTCTTATGTTTCTCTTCATAATTCCTTCAATTGTTTTGTCTTTGCTGCTAAAAGCTATAACAGGCGACATTCCTTTAATTTTAAAAGAGTCATTTAAGGTTACTTTGTATATCGCAAAAGGTTGTTTAGGATTGAAATTACTGATTTTTGAGAGTTCAGATTTAGGATTATCTCCTTGTTTTTCATCGTAGTAATAAACGAATTGAGCTCCTTTAAATCTGAATTTATTTTGATTTAAATAGGAAAAAACCTTGCTTAACGTTTCAAGTTGGGAATCCTCGTCTTTGGTAGCTTTATCTTTTAATCTGGACATAGGAGAACAGGATGAGATGCCGTATTGGTTGTTAGATCCATTTAATAAAATCAAATATCTTTCATTAGGTTTTACCTCTTTTTCACAGGCTGCTGAAGATGATTTTCCAATTAATCCCCTCACATTTAAAGTGGTGAATTTTGTCCCTTTGTATACTTTTTCAAACTCCACATCAGCTTTATAGGTTCTTTGTTGGGTATTTTCATCATATACTTTCAGAATTTTTATAACCCCTACAACATTAGCTTCTAAGTAATTTTGAGCTAAATTATTCATGACACAGCTACAAGCAGCTACTTTTAAAATACCTAATAATAGAAAGAGAAATAATGATAATTTTTTCATTGATATAATAGTTTTTATTTTACAGAAATTTCATCCACAAAGATATACGTTTCACCACCTTTTTTCTGATGCCAACCGGGAAGTTTTCCGGAATAATAAGCTTTTACTTTAAGATATCTGGCTTCGGTAGGAAGAATTTCAGTAGTAAAATCTTTGGTCTGAACTTTTTCATCTTTAGGATCAATGTCATTATCGATGGTATCTAACAGAAAATAGTCTTTAGCGTTCATTGAAGCATAATATTCCACTTTTTTAGGCATCAGGATCAATAATTTGTAGTCCTGAAGAAAAGTAGAGGAGATTTGAGTGATTTGCAAAGGCGACTGAAAATCAATGACTGTTTCAAAATTCTGCCCCAAATATCCCTGCCAGTCTCCTTTTTTCCAGTCTATATCACCTTTGATTCCATCAATTAATGCAAATTTTCCGGTAGCCGTATATTGAGGATTGACTTTTGAAAGAGTTGTGATCTCCCAATAATTAGGTCTTCTGTTGAAGTTTGCCGTGATTACTGAGCTTTTGTCTCCTTTTCTTTGTGCATATGCCTGAACCTGTGTTGTTCTACTGATGGTGAAAGACTTTTTGTAAACAGTGAATTTCTTTTTTTTGTTGGCATCACCGGTATCCAGCGTCATATAGTAGATTTTATCATTTGGATTTTGGGGAGTGATTTCAACTTTGGTAAAAAAATCAAAGATTCTGTCTGCTTTAATAACCGGAGGAGCAATAGCTTCCTGAGCAGTGGATGCATGGTCTTCGGTTCCTCTAGCAGCATTTATATCTTGAGAATAATTTTGAGCATCCATAATCTGGAGCATCAGTAAAGACAATACAAGAAGTCCTTTTTTCATGTTTGATAATATAAGATGAGATTAAATCAAGTACAGTACCAAATGGTGATTTGTGAAAATAAAATTAGGGATTGAATTGGGCTGGAAGCAGGAAGAGGGGGACTGGAAGTACTGTCAGGTTATGGAGAAGTTGTAACGAATTGGTTATAGATGAATTTACAAGTTTCGAAATCTGGTTAAAAAAATACTATTTGTTTGCTGGCTTCAATAACTCCTATCTTCCAGCCTCCATCTTCCTTTCTTTTCAAATGTAATAAAACTCAGCTGTTGCTTGTCTTATATAAAACCATGATTATCAAATTACATGAAGAAGATTTTACTTTCAGCAGTTATTCTGTTACCGGCAGCTCTTTTTTCTCAAACGATGACAGGGAAAATTTCTCAAAAAGGAAAGGCTGTTTCCTATGTTGAAGTGATCGCTGTAAAGGATCAGAAAAAACAAACTGCTATTTCGGATGAAAAAGGCAATTACTCACTGAAACTTTCTGAGAACGGGAATTACAATATTAAACTGATACAGGATGGAACGGAAGCGTCTGCTACAGATGTTACCGTACAGGGTGATGTAAAACAGGATTTTTTCATTGAGGAGAAAAAAGAAAAGCAGATTGAGGGAGTAACGCTCACTGCCAGAAAAAAACTGATTGAAAGAAAGGCTGACAGATTAATCTTTAATGTTGCTAATTCTGTGGCTTCACAGGGAATGGATGGAGCAGAGGCACTCGCCACAACACCATTAGTAAAAGTAGATGAAAATGCCGGGGTTTCTATTGCTGGAAAAAGTGGAGTATCGGTGATGATTAATGACAGGATACTCAATCTTTCTTCCACAGAACTTGTTACTTATCTTAAGAGTTTAAGATCTGAGAACATCGAAAAAATTGAGGTCATTACGTCTCCACCTTCAAAATATGAAGCTCAAGGAAATAGCGGGCTTATCAATATTGTCCTGAAGAAAAATCAGAATCTTGGCTGGAGCGGAAGTCTTACGACGAGTTTTCAGCAGCAGACTTATTCTGGGTTTTCCAACAGTGCAACCCTCAATTACCAGAATGAAAAACTTCGTTCTTCTTTAAAATTAAGACAAAGCAAATCTGAAAAGCATTCCTTTGAAAATTATAGAATGACAGGAATAGAGGGGCTTAAAAGTCATGATGACAGAAGAGATTTTGGAGATGGGCTTGGAGCGAATCTGAGTGTTGATTATCAGCTAGGAAAGAAATCCAACGTAGGTTTTATTTATGATTACGGATTTGGACATTCCAATATGGATATTGAAAATACTTCGGATTATTTTCAGAATGACCATTATACCAACACCTTGTCTACTTATGCAGAACATAGAGGAAAATCCATACAACAGACCATAAGTGCTTATTATGATGTAAAGTTTGGGAAACAGGACAATAAGTTAAGTATTACAGGAAACTATTTTTCTAACCTTCCCAAGACTACTATTGATTTTACAACGATAGAAAATTCCGGAGATCAATTTATTGTAAGATCACCATCGGTGGTGGATTACAAGATCTATTCCGGACAGGCAGACCTTACTTTACCTTATGAGTTTGCCAAAACAGAAGCAGGAGTGAAGTTTACTAATTTTGATAATAATTCCAGTATTTTTTATCAGAATTTTGAAAACGGAAACTATGTGACCGATGCTTTGAAGAGTAATGAGTTTAAATACAATGAGAAAAATTATGCTGTTTATTTCAGCCTTGAAAAATCATTTAGCGAAAAGTGGTCTGCAAAAGCAGGCCTTCGTTATGAATATTCTACGGTTAATGGAAATTCATTAACCTCTGGTCAGCAGTCGGAAAGTTCTTACGGAAAATTTTTCCCAACCGCGTATGTGATGTACAAAAGCAATGAGAGTAATACCTTCAGTGTTAATTATTCCAAAAGGATCAACAGACCCGGATTTCGTGCCATCAATCCTTATCGCTGGTATATCAATGTAAATTCTTATTTCACAGGAAATCCGTTTTTACAGCCATCTATCAATCATAATTTTGAATTTTCTCATGTGTATAAAGGGAAATTATCAACTACATTGTATTTCCAGAGAACATTAGACGGATTTGGCCAATTGGCTAGTCTATCCGGAGAGAGCAGAACCAGTACTTTTTTCAATTATTATCACCAGAACAGCATAGGAGCTACCATAAATTATTCGGACACCTTTTTCAAACGTTGGGAGGCCAATTACTCTGCAGACTTATCTTATACGGATATGGGCGTTTTCACTACTGATGCTTCGTCTAAAAAAGGATATGGTTATGATTTTGATATTCAGAATAATATATCACTCAATAGCAAAAAAACGTTTCAGCTTATTGCCAACTACTGGTTTCGCCTGCCCTCCAATTCAGGAAATATACGTTGGGATTTTGTAGGAAACTTTACGGCTGGAGTAAAGATGAATCTGATGGATAAAAATCTGCAGGTTAATGTTATTGTTTCAGATATTTTCAAACAATCAAGAAGTAAGGGAGAAATATTTTATACTACAGGGTCTCATTATTTTAATAACTATTACGATGCCAGAAGGCTTACTGTGTCTGCAACCTATACATTCGGGAATAAAAAGGTAAAAGGGGCGAACCGTAATGTCAATTTTGATGAGAAAAACAGAGCAAATTAAGGCGGGACGCTGAAAGTTAATGAATAATAGTATAATGGCTGTATTGGTTCAATTTAAATTTAACGCAAAGGTTTAGTTTCTTATATTATATTCTTAGGGGAGTAAAGAATGGAGGCTGTCTCAAAAGTGTCATTCTAAATGAAATGAAATGTAATGAAGAATCTCAAACAACTGACCAACAATGAGATTCTTCCTTCGTCAGAATGACAAAAGCCAAATTATTTGACTTTTGAGACAGCCTCTTTTTAAGCGGAGGCATAATCACATAGCTTCATAAGCGACACAGTCGCTCTCTTTGCTTGCTAAAATTATTTCATTCAAATTAATCTTTGCGTTTAAAAATATAAATGCAGACGGTAGAATAGAACATTTTATACAACACAGCCCATTGAAAGCCTGAAAGAAACTTCCAGCCTCCGTTTTCCAGCCCCCTAAACCTCTCCTTCAAACAAGTCATTAAGATATTCCACCTTGTGGCTTTCGTCCTTTGTTGTTCCCAGATACTTTTTCCATGCCTGAGACTCATGGTAAACAATGCCCATTTCCCATACACAATACGTTGGGAGGTGGGTCTTACTTCTGTCCCATATCTCAAATTTTCCGGTTCCGTTGTAATAGACACTTTCCCATAATTCGTTTTCACTTCGCCAGGTACAGACCAATAGAAGGTAGTTTTCGCCACATCGGTGCATAATTACAAATCCGAGATCTTCGATATTCTGAAAATTCTCTTTGGCATTTTCAATACATATTTTAGCAGTCTGAATATCCTGTATGGAAATTTCTGCAGGATCTTTGGCCAGATCATACCATTTGAACCTGGTTTTTCCTACAGTGAATATTTCTTTTGGTAATGCATATTTAGAAGGATAACTGGCGGTTTCCATAGATTTTATTTTGATGGCGGACGATTCCTCATGATGAAAAAACAGGATAAACAAAATTTTTAACGATCTGATTTATCACCTGATATTATAGATTTTATTGATTCTAAATTACCAAAAAAAAACGTAAATTTGTAAACAATTTATATTTATATGTTGACGAAAGAAAAGGTTCAGGAATTCCTTAAAGAAATAGAAGTAGACGACTTGGTGAATAATCTTCAGATTATGGGTAACGACGTTTATATTGACATGACTGCTCATTCACCAGCAATGCATGAAAAGAAAAAACTGGAAGCTGCCATGAAGCAGGCTTTTGCCAGTGAGTTTGGAGAAGAAGTTCATTTAAAACTTAAAATCGTTTCTCCGGAACCTAGTGAAATTCAGCAAAGTCAGATCAAGGGAAAACAGATTCCTGGGATTCAAAATATTATCGCTATTGCTTCCGGTAAAGGAGGGGTAGGGAAGTCTACAGTTGCTGCAAATATGGCAGTAACGTTGGCTAAAATGGGTTTTAAAGTAGGATTACTGGATGCCGATATCTATGGACCATCAGTTCCCACCATGTTTGATACAGAAGGGGCAAAACCAATTTCTGTAGAAGTGGACGGAAAGAGCATGATGAAGCCTATCGAAAATTATGGAGTGAAAATGCTTTCTATTGGCTATTTTTCAGGAGCTAACCAAGCGGTAGTGTGGAGAGGGCCAATGGCTTCAAAAGCATTAAACCAAATGATTAGAGATGCTGCATGGGGCGAATTGGATTTCTTATTAATAGACCTTCCTCCGGGAACAGGTGACATCCACTTATCTATCATCCAGGAAGTACCTGTAACAGGAGCTGTGATTGTAAGTACACCTCAGCATGTTGCTTTGGCAGACGTAAGAAAAGGAATTGCTATGTTCCAGATGGAAAGCATCAATATTCCGGTTCTTGGATTAATCGAAAATATGGCGTATTTTACACCGGAAGAACTTCCTGAAAATAAATATTATATCTTTGGAAACCAGGGAGCGCAATATTTGGCAGAAGATCTTGGGATTCCTGTATTGGGAGAGATTCCATTGATCCAAAGCATCAGAGAAGCAGGAGACGTAGGGAGACCGGCAGCTCTTCAGGAAAATTCTAAAATTGCAGAAATTTATACTGAAACGGCAAGAAAAATGGTAGAAAGTCTGGTAGAAAGAAATAAAAACCTTCCTCCAACTGAAGCGGTGAAGATCTCCACTATGGCAGGTTGTTCGCCAAAAGCAAAATAATAATAACTTTCAATCACATTTGAAAAAACCGAATTGAACTGAAAAAAATATGGAAACAAACATAACGCACGAAGATACAGTAACAAGAGTAATGGAAGCTCTGGAAAGCATCAGACCGTTTTTGAATAAAGACGGTGGTGACATTGAGCTTATTGACGTGAAGGATAATCAGGTTTTTGTAAAACTTCTGGGTAACTGTTCCGGATGTTCGTTAAATTTTTCAACCCTAAAATTAGGAGTGGAAAATACAATCAAACAACATGCACCGGAAATTGAAAAGGTAGTAAACGTAGAATAAGACTATATCTGAGATATTGAAAAGACAGGCTTTTTTATAAGGCCTGTCTTTTTTGTTTTTTTGAGTTACATATTGTCTTTTTTTAAAACGCAAAGAAAAAATGATTCTGATGTTATATTTCAGTGAGCAAAGGGGGCGACTTTGTCGCTGATTAAGTTGTATGGCTATACTTTCGCTTCAAAAGAATCAATGAAGTTGATTCCACTCTTTGCTCCCTTAAATATATAACAGCCTAAGAATAAAAACTTTGCGTTACATTTAAATTACTTTGGTATAAATAATATTGTACTAATTATTCAGCCTTAACAAATCATCAGGAAAATATAATTATGAATTCTGAGTGAGAAATTTATTATAGTTTTCCTCATTTTCAAAATAAGCCACCTCGCCTTCATCGCTTATCATAACAATATAAGCATCTGCCTTATCTACGGTTTTTCCGCTGTACGGATCAATAGCTTCTCTGGCTGTTTTATCTGTTGGAATACGTTTTACACACATTTCACAACAGCCATAGTAAGTTTTACCATTGTGAGGAACCTCTATCTGTTTCTTTCCCATATAAGCATTGTTCACCATGCAGACGGTTTCTGTGGGAACATGACTTCCTTTTACATATTTTCCGGAAGATGCTGTAGACTGAGGTTTCTGCACGGTTACAGATTCCGGACTTTTGGGTGTTTCTTTGTTACAAGCATATAAAACGGTTGCACTGAAAAGAATGATACATGCGTTTCTGAATATTGTTTTCATATCGATATTATTTAATTAAACTTCCTTCTACAATTTCTTCACTTCCTTTTTTGATGATTAGATCACCTTCCGATAGTTCTCCGAAAACTTCAATAGAATCATTGAGAATTCTTCCTTTTTTGACGGGAATGAATTTCGCAATTCCGTTTTCTTTTTTAATAATATAAACTCCCATATTACTTTCCACCAGAGCCGATCTGGGAATAAAAAATGTAGCTTCCTTATTTTGTAAAGGAATCATAGATTCTGCAATCATAAAAGGCTTTAATTCTCGGGAATGATTGATAAAATCTGCCTCTATTTTTTCAGAACGCAGCTTAAGGTCTAAAGAACCTGACTTTCTGGATATTCTGGCTTTAAAGTTTTTTTCAGGGAGTGCATGAACTCTGAATGCTATGGTATCTCCCACGTTGAGATAAGGAACATTTGCTTCCGAAACAGATAAACTAAGCCGAAGCTTTGAGGTATTTTGAATAACCATCAAAGGGGTTCCTCCCATGGGACCTACATACGCTCCGAGATCCACATTTCTTTCTGTAATGACTCCGCTGAAAGGGGATCGGATGACCAAATAACGATTAATATCCTGAAGTTCACGATACGCTGATCTGGCAGCATTCATCTGTGCTTCATCAGAAAGTTTTCTGGCCGTAATTTGATCCAGAGCATCTTTTGCAATAGCTCCTTTCGTTTCGTTGGCTTTGTACATTCTGTTATAACTTGATTTTGTAGAGGCATAAATAGCTTCCTGTGCCTGCCACTTTGCTTTGGCATTAGCCGCCTGAGATTGTATTTCAGGAGCTTCCAACACCATAAGAACCTGCCCGGCACTTACATGAGATCCAATATCAACATTGATCTTTTTTACATAGCTCTGCACTTTAGCAAATAATGCGGTTTCCTGATCCGGAACCAATTCACCGGGAAGTTTGAGCTCTACTTTGGGATTACTTTTTTTAATAGCTACAGTTTCCATGCTGGCCATCATCATAGGCTTGACTTCTTGTTTGGAAACTGTTTTTTCTTTGCTGCAGGAAGCCGGAATAATAATAAGACTAAGGATGGCAGCTGTATATAATATATTTTTCATTGAATGTAAAATTTATGGGTTTGAATGAGAATAATGGATGCTTTCTTCATCTTCAGGATCTAAAGAAGGAGAAATAATGCTTGCATTTTTTTGCATCCATCCAAAAACTAAAGGAAGAATAACCAATACTGAGAATGTAGAGAAGATAAGTCCACCAATTACGGCACGGCCTAATGGAGAAACCTGATCTCCACCTTCTCCGAAGCCTATGGCCATTGGTAACATTCCGGCTGCCATAGCCAGCGTAGTCATAATGATGGGGCGGATACGAAGTTTAGCTGCTTCAATGGCTGCACTTACAGCATCTCCGGTTGATTTTCGAATGGTTTCCGCATTGCTTATCAATAAAACGGCATTGGCAATAGACACTCCAACAGACATAATGAGTCCCATATAAGACTGAAGATTCAAAGTAGAACCTGTCAATTTCAGTAACGTCAGTGATCCTACAATGACAAAAGGAACGGTTGTTAAGATAACCAATGAAACACGGAAGGATTGAAAAGTAGCAGCAAGCATCAGAAAAATGACTGCTGCAGCGATTAGAAGTCCTGAGGAAAGGCTGCTCATGGTTTCATCCAATACAGGAGCCATTCCGGAAACTTCAATATTTACTCCTTTCGGAAGCTCACCAAGAGATTCAATGGCTTTTTTTACATCTTTGGAAGCCTGTTCCAGATCAGTTTTGTGAAGATTAGCAGTAACAGTAGTATAGCCCATAGTTCCTAGATTGTAACTTTCTCCCAATTCTTTTGCAGAACTTATAGTTGCCACATCTCCTAAGACAGGCCTGTCTGAGTTTTTGGATAGCGGAATATTAGCCAGTTCGTCTTTGCTGTTGAGAATATTCTGAGGAGTCTGCACCTGTACATCATAAGCAATTCCCATCATTCCGCCTACCCAGAAATTTTTGTTGGTATAGCGGGTAGAAGCGGTAGCGGTCACTAATGATTTAGCAATATCCTGTGCATCCAACCCTAATTGAGCCGCTTTTACCCTGTCAATATTAATCTGTAAAGCAGGATAGTTCATAGATTGTGGGATTTGCTGATCGCGCATGTATTCAATTTCTTTCAGTTTGGCTAAAAGTTTCTCAGCATACATTCGGTTCATCTTTTTCATCATCCCTGAAATTCTTATCTCAACAGGAGTATTGGTTCCCTGACTTAAAATCTTTTCAGTAAGTTCAATAGGCTCAAATGAAATTTGAATATCCGGCATTTTTTCCTTGTAATACTTTCGCAATTCATCCTTCAGATCATCAGAATTTCCATTGAACTCTTTTAAGGCAACCTGCATTAAAGCTTCATGTGGACCAGCATTATAAAGATAAATAGGACTAACCGCAAATGTGGAAGGGTGTTGTCCGATGAATACTGATGAAATAGCAATATTATCTTTTCCCACCTTATTTTTAAGATGTTCCAAGAATTTTTTAACCTTTATTTCAGTAACTTCAATACGGGTTCCTTCCGCTGCTTTTATACGAACCTGAAACTGTCGGGAGTTTACGGCTGGTAATACATCTTTTCCCGTTATCTGATAAAGCCCGATTCCTAAACACAAAATAGCTGCAAGACTTATACTCACAATGATTTTTCTTCGCTTCATCAAAGAAGATAAAAATACAGTGAAACGATCACGGAAGCGCGTAAACCAATTCGGTTTGTGATTTTCACATGTTTTAGGATCATGCTTCATTAACCAGTTGGCCATCACCGGAACAAAAGTCTGTGATAATATAAAAGAAACAATCATCGAAAACCCTATGGCCATTGCTAATGGCATAAATAGAGATCCGGGAATACCACTCATCATAAATGCAGGAGCAAATACCGCTAGAATACAAAGCATGATAAGCAGTTTCGGGAAGGCAATTTCTTTACACGCATCCCAAATGGCTTGTGCACGGCTTTTTCCCATGGCAAAATGCTGATGGATATTTTCAATGGTAACTGTGCTTTCATCCACCAATATTCCTATCGCGAGAGCAAGTCCGGATAAAGACATAATATTAATCGACTGTCCGAATAATTTCAGAAATAATACCCCTGAAATAATAGAAATCGGGATGGTCATAATAACGATAAGAGCAGCTCTTCGGTCATTTAGGAAAAGCATCACCATCAACCCGGTCAGTAAAGCTCCCAAAATCCCTTCCACTGCTAAACTCTTCAATGCATTTGAAATATAAACGGATTGATCGAATTCATAAGAAATCTCTACATCATCCGGCATATTTCGTTGTATTTTTGGTAGAGATTCTTTCAGCTTATTCACAACTTCCAGCGTAGAAGCATTGCTGGCTTTGGCAATATTAATGTACACAGAACGTTTTCCGTCTATTAATGCATATCCGGTAGCAATATCAGCTCCATCTTTCACGGTGGCAACATCCTTGACGTAAACATTGTCTGCACTTCCTTTAAATAGAGGAATATCTCCCAATTCTTCCACCTTTTTTACCGTATTGTTAGTGGGGGTAAGATAATTAGTCTCGCCTATATAAACATTGCCTGATGGTGAGGTGATGTTATTTCTGCTGATGGCCTCTACGATCTGCTCCGGAGACAATTGATGTGCCCGCAGTTTAATAGGATCAACATTCACCTCAATGGTACGTGGACTTCCTCCAAACGGTGGAGCGGTAGTAAGCCCCGGAATGGCAATAAGAAAAGGGCGGGCATTGAAATTGGCGATATCCTGCAGTTCATTGTTCGTTTTGGTATTGCTTCGGAAGACTAATTGTCCTACCGGTTGTGATGAGGAGTCAAAACGAATAATAAAAGGAGGCGGAGCACCAGGCGGTAAAAATACCTGTGAACGGGTAGACAGTGCATTGATTTGTGCAATGGCTTCTCCCATATTGGTTCCTTCATAGAAGTTCACCTTCATGAGGGTAAGCCCTTGGGTATTTTTAGATTCGATACTTTTAATACCATTGGTGAATAAAAGCATATTTACATACATTTTGGTAAAATATCCTTCCATCTGTTGTGGGGTATAGCCATTAAAAGAATGGGCAACATATACTACAGGAAGATTCATCTCCGGAAGAATATCTACTTTCACTTCTTTGGCAGCTTTGATTCCGAAAAACAACAGCCCCAATACCAATACCATTACAGATATTGGCCTGCGTAATGCAAACTTTATAAGATTCATGTTTAAATTTTTGAATTAATAGGCAATTGCTTGGGTAATCAGTGAGATATCTCCCTTCGAAGCGGCTATCAATACAACAGCCTGCCAGGAATTGTTCTGGGCAATTTCATAGTTGATCTCAGCCCGGTTCAGAAGATATAATGCCTGAGTAAAATCTACGATAGTGGTCAATCCGTTTTCGTATAATGCTTTTTGTTGATGAAAGGCATCGGTAGCAGCCTGTAACTGGATTTTGGATTCAGTAATTTTAGACAAAGCGTTTTTATATTTCAGATCCGAGAGATTCTGTTGATTATGAAGCTCTTGTTGTAGAAGCTGATAATCAAGATCTAAAGTCTTTGTAATGAGCTTCTGTTCATTGATTCTGGAATTGTTTCTATAAAAATCAGTAAGATTCCAGCTGAGATTTAGCCCTACAATATAATTCATTCTGTCTACGCCAATTCCTTTCAGATAAGAGGGTGAATAAGCAGCATTATCCTGAACATAATTCCAGTCGAAACCTGAACCACGCCCCTGGAATGTCCCAAAAAGAGAAAGAGAAGGCAGGCTTGAGGTATTCAGATAATTTTCCTGTTGCTTACTTTTATTAATTTTTTGAGCAACAAAAAGCGTAGTGGGATGGTTGTCAAAAGATGAGGTTTCCTGCATTAAAACAGGGGCGTTTTTACTGAAATAATGATCTAATTGATAATTATTAAAATTCTCTGCCAGAAGATCAGATAACTTTTGATTATAGTCGAGAACATGATCGTTTGCATTGATAATTGCAGTCTGTGCATTGGACATTTCTGCTTTTGCCAGTGATGCATCTACTTCTGGAATTAATCCACTGTTTGCTCTAGCCTGAGCAATCGTATAAATAACTTCTGAACGTTTGTGATTTTCCTGCTGTATACTTTCAAGACGCTGGCTTACTAGAAGGTTGAAATAGGCAGCCGCAGCCTTTATCTGATGTTGAAAAACTTCCTGTTTCAGATCTGCTTTTTGAAGCTCTACATCGGCAATTTCTATATTTTCTTTAGTTTTAAGTTTCCCAAAAGTATAGACATTCCAGTTGACGTTCGCGAGATACAAACTTCCAAAAGCAGCATTCCAGTTTTGTTCTGCCAAAGGCATGGAAGTAGACGAAATACCTGAACCTCCCATATTGTACATTGGGCCATTTTGAGCATTGATGGTTCCAAAACTCTGCTGAACAGCCAATGTCACTTCCGGCAAATAATACGTTTTCTGAAGCTTAAGTCTTTCTTGTGAAGCCTGTATATTGATTGATTTCTTTTGAATAGACTGATAATTCTTTTCGGCCCTGAGAAGTACCTCCTCTAAACTCGTCAACTGAGCAAAGGACAGTGCAGGGCAACTCAGCCATAAGATAAGTGCTCTGAATGATAAATTCATAGAATATTTTTAGAATTAAAATTGAAAAATAGTTGTCCCGATTGGGATCACGGAATGGTTCAATGTATTCTAAATTCTATAAACGCAGTGAAGAATGAAAAGGGGTGGGGAATGGGGATGGTATTTTGAAGGATCAAAATAAGAAGTATGGTTTTCAGGATCAATAGTTGATCCCAGTTCAAATACAGCGCCCAGATTGTAATACGGAATGGATGCTGATAAAAACTTTACAGGAGTATTTTTGTAAGAATGAGGAAGGTTGTCTTCTTTGCAGATTTTCTTTACTTCCAGTTTACAACATCCGTTATGATTTTTCTCTTTATTGGCCTTGCATTTCGAGCAATCCAGATCAGAGAGTTTTTTCAGACCTACATGTATTTCACTTGCATTTCCTTTACATATGTGTCTGCTTGTGGTAAATCCTGAAGAAACCACGATGTACAGAAGGATAAACAGTATGTGAAAGACTCTTTTCATTTCGTGGGATAAAATTAAAATGAATAAAAGTCTTGATGTTATATAATTATGGAAGAAGTTTATACTTTAAGGGATTCTTTCTTTTTATAAATTTATTTTAGGGTAATCTTCACATTAAAGTCTTCAAAAGTTTCGATTATTGCATTGAATTTACTTTTGAGAAGATTTTTACTTTTCTGATGGTTTATCCAAATTAATTCCGAAACAGATTCTACCCCAAAACCACCGCGAAGACAGTCATAAACAGCATATAAATTACGTCCGAAATACCCTCCCGGGCCATGGATTTCCTCACCTAAAGTACAGAAGAAACTATCCAGATTATGAAATTCATTTCCATCAATCCGAACTGTAATATTGGCTTTTGATGTATCATTACTTTTAGAGTTTAAAGCCCATACAAGCCATCCCTGCAGTTCATCTTTTTTGAAGGTCTTCCAAACATTTTTTTCAGTGATCTGATTATTGATTTTCATATCCAAAGCTTTCTGAAAACCTTTGGGATGCTGCCATACATGACCAATAAAAGTGACATTATTATGCTTGGATTTGATTATCCTGATATTGCTTATGAAAGTACGTGCTACAATGGTTTTTTGTTCATCCAATACACATATGCAGCCATGGTTGTCATAAGTTTTTAAAGAACTTTCTATAGCTGATTTAAAACTGGCTATATCATTAACATTGATGAGTTTTACCTTTTTATAAGCAATGGAGTGAGAACCTTCAATATTCTTTACATCATCAATAGTAGTAATGATTTGAGAATTTTCATCTTCGTCTAATTCAAATCCAAACATATAATTTATACTGATCGTTTTATTGTTTCACAACCTTATTTCCCACTCCTGTAAGAGAGGCATTAGGCTTTCCTGATTTTGTTCCTGAACTTCTGTAATATACGGTATTGCTGCCACCTTCTATGGCAACGTTATCTACTTTATCAATATATACCTTGTTGCCTGTTCCTGAAACCGAAACTTTTTTTGCATCTCCTTTGACGGTTACTGTATTATCACCTCCTGAAACTTCAACGTTTCCACCATTAAGGGTATAATTAAGTTTATGACCTACACCATCTACCTGTATTGTTTTACCGTTAGACTGTTCCACCCCTTTCGTCGATTCTGTTTTTCTGGATTGAGAAAATACAGTACCAGTTCCCAGTAACAGAATCGCTAAAATACCTGCTGTTTTAATACTTTTCATATTGAATTTGGTTTTTTGTTGTGAGTAAATATAAGTACAAAATAATTTTCTCATTGTTAATCAAAAGTTAAATGATTGCTTTTTTTGAGGGATGAAGAGAATCTATCTCAAAAGTGGGGGCAAGGGAAGATTCTTAGGAGACATCTTTGGATATCCTTGTCAAGGTTTAAAACCTTGACAAGGATGTTAGTAGTTTCAACCTTTCTTCCTTAAATTAAAGGTATAAGCAAAAAAGCTCCTAAAAATAGGAGCTTCAATCAAACCGTAAAATGTAGATTACTTGATAATAATTCTTTTAAGATGTCCTTCTGAGGTTTTCACAAGGTAGATTCCTGTAGAAAGATTGGACGTATTTATTGTTAAGGCATTTCTTTCTTTCCCAATCAGCTTTCCGGACATATCGTATAATTCGTAGTCTTGTTTTCTGTTGAAATATAAAGTGTTTCCTTTATTGACAGGGTTCGGAAATACATTAAAGGTAGCTTTTTCAGATTGTATTTCACTTGTTGCCAAAGTAGGGGGTAGAGCTACTTCATATATGGATAAAGTTCCGCTGATCTCGTTGGCAATAATAACATAACCTTTATGAGTAGTGGTATTTTCGGGAGCAATATAAATAATTCCTTCAGGACCGTTGTCTCCACCATATGCTGAGGTAGAACGGGAGTGTTTATAATCCGTAAAAGTAGGGCTGTTTGGGTTGGTGATATTGTAAACCATCACTCCACCTGTTCTTTCCAGGGTAATGAAGGCATAGGTTTGTCCGTTGATGGTTCCAAGAGCTACCCCTTCCGGTTCAGGACCTTTTGCACGGCTTCTGCTTTTAATGGTATTAGATTCATTATCTGCATTGAAAATTAACGGGTGCTTGGCTGCAATATATCTTTCAAACTGATCTCCACTGTCATAGACCTGCTGTTTGGTATCTGCATTGAAAATAGAGAATGAGCGAGCTCCTAAAGCCGCAATTTCTTCAAAATCTGCATCACCATCCGTATTTCCTGTAGCAGATGACACTCTGAATCTTCCCAGATTGTGAGAAGCCTTTAATATATTGGCATTAGGGAAAATTGCAGGGTCCAAAGTATAATTGCTAGCTCCTACAGTTGTTCTTTCGCTGTATCCGGAAAGATCTTTTTCATCACCTTCATTTGCTGTTAGGATGTAGTTCGTATTTCCTATCTTATAATTTTGTACTGCATCCGGAAGGTAATAGGCTTTTACAGGCCAGTTGGCAATAAGAATTTCACCATTGTTGTCTGAAGCATCAAAGCCATTCCCTGGAAGACTCATATCTTTTTTACCCAAGCCCCAGATTCCGGTGATGTTTTTAGTGGTAAGATCAACCTCAGCAATGGCATTGTTTTCCTGAAGAGTTACCCATGCTTTTTGACTGTCTGAGCTAATGGTCACATATTCAGGTTCCAGATCCTGAGATAAAGTATTGTTGGTTCTCACTTTTCTTAAACCTGTAGCAGTTAAAGCAGCAACTTGAGAATCAAAATTATTAAAGTTCAAAGTACTTACATTACTTTGCACAAGATTACCAATACCTCCTGAAATGTCAATGATGCTGATGGTTCCCTCAGGATCTACAGTGTAAGCATCATTAGGTTCTCCTTCATTAGCGGTAATCACTTTTGTTCCGTCCGGAGTAAAGGTGATCATATCCGGTAAAGCTCCTACAGTTAACTGTTTCAGGAAATTTCCATTAATATCAAAAAAGACTACAGAACCGTTTTGTTGTGGATTGGTGTTCGGAGATGCAGCTGCAATAATTCCATTTTTTACGGCAATGCTGGTGATTCCACCATATGCAGCCATATTGATGGTATTAACCACTGTTGGAATGTTGGGATTACTGAAATCAATAATATCAAAAACATCCGTAAGAGAACTGATGGTGAACAGTCGCTGGGTAGCCGGATCATGAACAACAATCTCCGTTGAGCTGTTATTATTCCCGGATGGATCAAAACTTCCGATATAATTCAGCTGAATTTCATTAGAAGGAATAGGTGCCGGTTTATCATTATCTACAATATAAATAGTGGCAGAATTGTCTCCTGATATTGTTGCTCCTGTTGGGTTTTCAAGACTTACTACAAAATATTCTGCCTTTTGTTCTTCCAAGGTATCATCAATAATAGGAATATTGACTGTATAACTGGTTGTGGAAGGTGTTATATTGATAGTTTGATTGGCTAAAGTAAAATCATTACTGTCAGCAGTACTGAAAGGTGCTGGTTTTAGAACAAGGTTTACTGTTGCTGCGGAAGGATTTGCTACATTAATTTTGAAAGCCAGTGTTCCTGAATTTTCATCCACCTTGATGAAATTTTTCTCAAGAGAAATAGAGGTTCCGGCAGTGGTGAATGTAGAGGAAGTGGCAGCAGTTACGGCATTGTCACTGAAATCCTCCACAGTATTGGGTTTAAGAGCCAGATAATATGCTTGGCCCGGCACTAAGCCGGAAGTTGGGATGATGGTGATAATGTTGCTGCTAAAAGCTGTGGTAAAGGGAATCTGAGTGCCTGTAGCACTTCCAAGGCGGAATTCTACAAGATTTTGTGCATTAGAATCGTTTATCGCGGAGTTGTCTGCCAATCTTACATTTTCGTTAAAGGAAATCGTAGGATTAACAACTGTTGAAGCATTATTGGTATTATTGAGAGGAAGGTAAGTGGTTGTAGGTGGAGTAGTGTCTATGCCTCCTGTGGGGGTTGCATCCACTGTAAAGTTATCAAAACGGTTGTTACCGCCTGTTCCACCTCCTGTTGCAGAGAATTCAACCTTTAATTTAAAGTTGGGGTTATTAGAGACTTCCGAAACTGAAGAAAAATCAAAATTAATCAACTGTGGGTTGGCATCCTGAGGAGTAACGGTCTGATAGGGAATAAAGGTAGTTCCGTCTGTTGTATAAGACCAGGTTTGTGTTCCGGCTCCCTGTGCAGATCTTCTCGTTGTAAATTTTACAATGACGCTATTAAAGCCTGTTGTTGGCAGATTAAACTGTAAACCACCGCCAATAGGATTGTTGAATCTTAAATGAGTTCCGGACGCATCTCCGTTTCTTGCATTTAAATTATCAATATTAAAATTTTGTCCGGTACCGCCTGCAAAATCTATGATACTTGTTCCTCTTGCTATGAAGGAAAGAGAACCATTGACCAACGTGGATGAAGGAGCAGTGATAGAAGCCTGAGAGGCGTTATTGTTAAAGTTCCAGTAATGGATAAGTGTCTGTCCGAAAAGCCCAGTCTGAAAAAAGAATGCGGCAATGACAGACCCTTTTAAAAGGTAGTTGTTGATCATTTTTGACTTTAATTAGATAAATACAAAAATGAACTTTATGGTTGGTAACTATTTTAATGGAATTTTAAGAAATGTTTAAAAAATAGGTTTGTTTCTGATAAAAGATAAAATTAGGATACCCTTATGGAGTTTAATATTCAGCTATTTTGAAGACTTTCCGGAAAAATTTAACATTGTTCCAGATTTAGCTCCTTCCAGAGGGTGTTTCTGCATATATAAAAACCCTGAAACTGCAGTCAGCAGCAAGAGTATAAAAATAACCAGAACAATTCTTTTTAACATACCTTTCATATCGCTAAATTTTTAATATCTCGAATTTCTAAAGTTGAAGAAGGGTACCCTTTTTTTACGGTATTGATCATAGCTTTTCCAATTTCATGTAAAGTTAATGATTTTGATGGTAAAAAAATAGGAAAAATCCAAATAAAAGGTTTGAAAAACCATTTTACATTGATCTGACCATCAACAGGTTTCATAAATCCGGGTCTGAAATTGTAAACACCTTTAAAATTCATCTTTTTTAAAGTATTTTCTGTTTTTCCTTTTACCCTTGCCCACATCAATTTTCCACTTTCTGTGCTGTCGGTACTTGCTCCGGATACATAACTGAATACCATTTCAGGATTTTGGTGTAAAACAGCCTCTGCAAAATGAATGGTGGTATCATAAGTGATTTTGGTGTAATCCTCTTCATTCATCCCCACACTGCTAATTCCGGCACAAAAGAAACAGGCATCATAGCCTTTGAGATTTTCATCATTACTATCGATGGATAAAAAGTCTGAAACGAGGTATTCTTTTAGTTTAGGATGCTTTTTTCCGGCTGGTTTTCTGCTGATACTAAGGATTTCAGAAACATTCGGATTTTCGAGACATTCCATTAAAACACCTTCGCCTACCATGCCTGTAGCTCCTGTAAGAATTATTTTGATTGGATTCATTGTTTTGCTATTGATAGTTGTATGACGAATGAGGATAGGGAATTACTTTAAAGATAAAAGATAAAAGATAAAAGATAAAAGTTCTTGTCGTTAAACAACTATTATCCGTGTATATATCCATGCGGATATCAACATCACTAGGGGCGGGCTTTAGCCCTGCCGCTCAATAAATAAAATAATCAAATTCCATTGGCTTTAGCCAAAACCTAAAATAGGGTGGTTTTACATGAAATATTTCTGATTATGGTAATGATGAGATTGCTTCGCTGCGCTCGCCATGACGGTGTGGAAAAAGAAAACCGGGCAAAAAGTGTCCGGTTTTGAATGAAATTATGATTTAAAAACTATTTCTTATGCTGTAACTGGCTGTAAATATTCTGGATCAAACCATCTGCTACTGAAATCTTCGGAACAAAAATTTTATTGATATCCGACCAGGCCATTACATTATTGAAAATACTTAAGGCATGAACCAATACATCGGCTCTGTCTTCCCTAAGACTATATTTTGTCATTCTTTCCTCTACAGAAAGTTCATTAAACTCTTTATGAACCTTTTTCAGATGAGTTAATGACATGGGATTTCCATCTTTGGTTTTGCTCATGGAGAATACCTTATTGATATTTCCTCCTGAGCCAATAGCCACAATTGGCCTTTTGCTGACAATATTATTTTTGATCTCATCCTTCATTTCTTTCCAGTTATCTAGAGTAACAAGATTGTTGAGAAGACGGATTGTTCCGATATTGAAAGATCTTTCATATACCATTTTACCGTTTTCATAGAATGTAAGCTCTGTGGAACCTCCTCCTACGTCAATGTATAAATAAGCAAATTCTTTGTCAAGACCTTCAGCAACATGGTTTTCATAAATTAGGGTAGCTTCTTCATCACCGGAAATAATTTCAATATTGATTCCTGAAGTTTCCTGTACCTGTCTGATGATTTCATCACCATTGGCAGCATCACGCATGGCGCTTGTTGCACAAGCTCTATAATGATCTACTTTGTAAATCTTCATCAGATCACTGAAGATCTTCATGGAATCGATAACCATTTTTTCTCTTTCAGGACCTATTTTTCCGATAGTGAACACATCCATCCCCAATCTAAGAGGGATTCTCAGAAGGTTCAGTTTGATGAATTCCGGTTTTTTATTGTTTATCTTTACTTCATTAATGAGAAGTCTGGCGGCATTACTTCCTATGTCTATTGCTGCTATCTTCATTTTTTGCTTGTTTTAGCCTTTAAATACTTATAGGTTTCTATTTGTGATCGACATTCTTTTTTATCATTCCTTATATATTCATTGCTCAGTTTTTTATCTAAAATTCTGGCTTTTACATTATCTCTGAGCTGGATATCAAGAATGTCTTTTAATTCTTTTTTAAGGTTCTTATCAGTTATTTTGGCAGCAGCTTCAATTCTATAATCAAGGTTTCTGGTCATCCAGTCGGCAGAAGAAATGTAGATGTCTTCCGCTCCCTTATTGTAGAAATACATTACTCTGGCATGTTCCAGATATTCGTCTACAATACTGATTGCCTTAATTTTCTCTTTAAATTCCTTTTGATTAACGGCACAGTAGATTCCTCTTACAATCAGTCTGATGGTTACTCCTACTGTGGCCGCATCATATAATTTTTCAATTAATGATCTGTCACTCAGTGAATTTGCTTTAACAATGATCTCTGCTTTTCTTCCTGCTTTAGCTTCTTCAATTTCCTTATCAATATGGTGAACAATCTTTTCACGCATAAATTGAGGGCAAACTAATAAATTTTTACAAGTTTTCAAAACCGGAAGATAATCATCTTTTGGTTTTTTCAGTACATTGAACACTTTATTGATGTCTGCCATAATACCACGGTCAGAAGTCAGAAGCAGATGATCTCCATAAATTCTTGCTGTTTTTTCATTGAAATTCCCGGTACTCACAAATCCATATTGAATGGTTTTGTTGTGGGCTCTCTTTTTGATAACACAAAGCTTGGCATGAACTTTTTTGTTCGGAAGTCCTACCAAAACGGTGATTCCTTCCGGCTCCAGCATATCTTTCCATTCCAGGTTGGATTCTTCATCAAACCTTGCCTGAAGTTCAAGCATTACTGTGACTTCTTTACCATTTCTGGCTGCATAGATTAAAGCATTAATGATCTTTGAATTACTTGCCAACCTGTAAGCTGTAATCTGTATTGATTTTACATCCGGATCCATGGCTGCTTCACGCAAAAGATCAATCACAGGGTTATATTTATGATATGGGAAAGTGAGCAGTACATCTTCTTTCATGATAACATCAGTCACTCTTTCTCCATGCTCAAAAGCCTGGTGGGTGAAAGAAGTTCTTTCCACAGGTCTTGCATAGGTTTCAAAAACATCAGGAAAGTCCATGAAATGTTTAAAATTATGAATCTTTCCTCCTGGAATAATACTGTCTTTCTTGGTTAAATTCAGTTTTCTGATAAGGAGTTCCAGCAAAGCTTTATCCATATCTTTATCGAAAACAAAACGGGTAGGTTTCCCTTTTCTACGGTTTTTAAGTCCTTTTTCTATTTTTTCTGCAAAATTGGTGCGGATGTCGTTATCCAGATCCAATTCTGCATCTTTGGTTACTTTAAAAGCATTGGCTGCAAATTCATCATACCCGAAATACGAGAAAATATGTGGTAAGTTGAAGGTAATTACATCTTCCAGAAGCATTACATTCTTTTCTTCCGGATCTTCAGTAGGAAGCAGTACAAACCGGCCCACAAATCGGGATGGAATTTCTATGATGGCATAGTTACTGGAATACTGCCAGTCTTTTTTTCTCATGGCAACTCCAAGATAGAGACTTTTATCTCTCAGATAAGGCATTGGAGTATTTTCATGGAGAAGAATAGGGATTACATTAGATTCTACCACCTCATCAAAATATCTTCTGACAAAATCCTTTTGTGGGGCTGTCAGGTTTTTAGAATTTTTGATGGAAACTTTGTGGTCAGCCATTTCTTCCTGAATTTTTTTCCAGGTTTTATCGAAATTCAGCTGTTGTCTCATCACAATGTCATTGATATGCTGAAGAATTTTGGAGGGTGGTTGATAAAAGGACTCGGCAATTACCTTTTCCTTAAAATCCATGGCACGCTTTAATCCGGCAACACGCACTCGGAAGAATTCATCCAGATTGTTGGAGAAAATTCCAAGGAAACGTATTCTTAAATGTAAAGGAACTTTTTCATCCATGGCTTCCTGCAAAACCCTTTCATTAAAGGCTAACCATGTAATATCTCGTGGATTAAAGTGTAATGACATTCTTAAATGTATATATTTTATCAAAAATAAGAATTCGTCCAGTTTCTGCCTCTATTTCTTAGGTTAAACTTTGATTAATTTTAACAATTTCATTGTTGTAGTTCTATTCTCCTATATTTCTACAGATCCTCATGTGGGTTTTCTATCAGTTTGACTATATTTTGACCTTTATTATATATTAAATTGTATAGATGATTATGTCTGAAAATAATATCAAAATCAGATTTACATGAAAAAATTTCAGTATTAAAAGAACAAAAACCCTTATTATTTCAGGGTTTTTGTCTTGATTGTGTCATTTTGTCACAAAACGGGATATGGTACAAATGTTGTGAAATAGTGAGTGTAAATTAAATATAAAAATTAGAAAAAATATAAAATATTATGAGTAAAATAATTGGAATTGACTTAGGAACAACCAACTCTTGTGTTGCTGTAATGGAGGGTAAAGACCCTGTTGTTATTCCTAACGCAGAAGGAAAAAGAACAACTCCTTCTATTGTAGCATTTACAGAAGACGGAGAAAGAAAAGTAGGAGATCCTGCAAAAAGACAGGCTGTAACAAACCCAACTAAGACAGTTTACTCTATTAAAAGATTTATCGGAACACACTTCAAAGAAGATGCTGCCGAAATCTCAAGAGTACCTTATAAAGTTGTTTCAGGTCCAAATGATACTGTAAAAGTAAAAATCGACGATAGAGAATATACTCCACAGGAAATTTCTGCAATGACGCTTCAGAAAATGAAGAAAACTGCTGAAGATTACCTTGGCCAGGAAGTAACAAGAGCGGTAATTACTGTTCCTGCATACTTCAACGATGCACAAAGACAAGCTACTAAAGAAGCTGGTGAAATTGCAGGTCTTAAAGTAGAAAGAATTATCAACGAGCCTACAGCTGCAGCGTTAGCTTACGGTCTTGATAAAAACCATAAAGATCAGAAAATTGCAGTTTATGACCTTGGTGGTGGTACTTTCGATATCTCTATCCTTGATTTAGGGGATGGTGTATTTGAAGTATTATCTACAAACGGTGATACTCACTTAGGAGGTGATGATTTTGATGATGTGATCATCAACTGGATGGCTGACGAATTCAAAGCTGAAGAAGGTGTAGATTTAAAATCAGATGCTATCGCGCTTCAAAGATTAAAAGAAGCAGCTGAAAAAGCAAAAATCGAATTATCTTCTTCTCCACAGACTGAAATCAACTTACCATATATTACAGCTACAGCTACAGGTCCTAAACACTTAGTAAAGACTTTAACTAAAGCTAAATTTGAGCAATTATCTGCAGATCTGGTAAGAAGATCTATGGAGCCGGTTGCCAAAGCATTAAAAGATGCAGGTTTATCAACTTCTGATATCGATGAGGTAATCTTGGTAGGAGGTTCTACAAGAATCCCTATTATTCAGGAAGAAGTAGAAAAATTCTTCGGTAAAAAACCATCTAAAGGAGTTAACCCGGATGAGGTTGTAGCTATTGGTGCAGCTATCCAGGGAGGTGTATTAACAGGAGATGTAAAAGACGTACTACTTCTAGATGTTACGCCACTTTCTTTAGGTATCGAAACTATGGGTTCTGTATTCACTAAATTAATTGAAGCGAATACTACAATCCCAACGAAGAAATCTGAAGTATTCTCTACAGCTTCCGACAACCAACCAGCGGTAAGCATCAGAGTAGGACAAGGGGAGAGATCTATGTTCAACGATAACAAAGAAATCGGTAGATTCGATCTTACAGATATCCCACCAGCACCAAGAGGAGTTCCTCAAATTGAAGTAACTTTCGATATTGATGCGAATGGTATCCTAAGTGTATCTGCTAAAGATAAAGGAACTGGTAAAGAACAGACTATTAAAATCCAGGCTTCTTCAGGTCTTTCTGACGAAGAAATCGAAAGAATGAAGAAAGAAGCTCAGGAAAATTCTGCAGCTGATGCTAAGAGAAAAGAAGAAGTTGAGGTTTTCAACAAAGCTGACGGATTGATCTTCCAAACTGAAAAGCAATTGAAAGAATTCGGTGAGAAACTTTCTGCTGACAAAAAAGCAGCCATTGAAGCAGCTCACGCAGAATTAAAAACTGCTTTCGAAGCTAAAAATGTTGATGACGTAAAAGCTAAAACTGAAGCGTTAGATGCAGCATGGATGGCAGCTTCTGAAGAATTATATGCAGCTGGTCAACAGCCAGGTGCTGATGCAGGTGCTCAAAACGCAGGTGGAAACAACGCTGGAAGTGAGGATGTACAGGATGCAGACTTCGAAGAAGTAAAATAATTATTGATTAATACTAATTAATAAAACATATAAAACCGCTATAGACACCTGTCTATAGCGGTTTTTCTTTTTTGATATTTGCTTGCTGATTTTATATTTTTATCAGATTATAAAATTGTTAGATTATCAGTCATAGTGAACTATCTGCGACTAAAAAAAGTATACACTGGTATCTGATATGATTTAAATTTCTCCAGAAGTTTAAGTGATATTTTTGTATAATTGTTTAATCTATTATAAGTAGTAAATGAAATTAAAATTATCTTGTATTTTGATTGTATTTTTTATAACAATCAAGGCACAATCAAAAAATGATTTAAATTCTGAAGAAAAAGAATATATTTCAAAGTTTATATATCCAATCAAAACTTTTAATCCGGACGAAAGGGATACTAGTGATTTGCTAATCTTAAACAAACTCATTGGAAATTCTACAATAGTAGGATTAGGAGAATCTACTCACGGTTCAAGTGAAGTGTATCAAATGAAATATAGAATAAGTGAATATTTGATAGCTAATAAAAATTTCAACGTCTTTTCGCTAGAAGCCAATATGCCTGAAAGCTTTTTAATGAATCAATATATTCAGGAAGAAAAAGGAGATCCTAAAGATATTCTAAAGGGAATGTACTTTTGGCTGTGGCAAACCCAAGAAACTTTAGCTTTTGTGGAATGGTTAAAAAAATACAATGAAAATCATAATCCAAAAGTTTTTTTTGATGGTTTCGATATGCAGTTTGCCAAAGGAGCAATAGATCAAATAAGAAAAACATATCAAGAAAATCACTTGTCCGAACAAGAGATTAATGACCTGGAAATAGCTTTAAAGGAAAACAACAGAGGCTTCAGAACTTACGCTAAAAAAAGTCAAAAAATTATAGCTGAGTACCTATTTTTAATAAAGCAAAAATCTATCTCCATAAAAAATCCAGAAGAAAAATTGCGTTTCCTGCAAAATATAGATATTATAAGACAATATAGCGAACTCAATTTTATTAGGAGAGACCAATTTATGGCGGAGAATATTAAATGGATAAAAGAAAACTATTTGAATTCTAAAGTAATAGTCTCGGCTCATAATTATCATATTGCAAAATTAAAATCAGATAGAATGGGGTATTGGCTCAATGAAAGGTATGATAACGATTTTGTAAATTTTGGATTTGCCTTTTATGAAGGTACTTATTCTGCAAGTATGGATGGGAGGCTCGGTACTTATAATTCAGAAAAAGCAGGTCCCAAAACATTAGAATATAAGCTTAACTCACTTAACATTCCAATTTTTATTTTAGATCTAAAAGCAATCAAAAAAGATGGGAACAAACTTGGCAATTGGATCTTGGAAGATATTCTATTTCGAAAAACAGGATCAGGTACGGATAAAAATGAATTTACAAAAACCAATGTGGCTCACTCTTTTGATTATTTGATATTCATAAATAAGTCAACAAATTCAAAATTATTAGTTGGTAACTCAAAATAAAGAATGTAATATGAAAGTATAACGAATTGATTATCTTTATTATAGTAGAATAATTGAAATGATAAACGTAACTAACATTTAATGTATAAAACAACCCGGCGGTAAACTCTGTTTACCGCCGGGTTGTTTTGGGTCAAAAGAGTTCAATGTCAAAAAAATAACGTTAATTATATACAATTTTACACTGACCCTAATATTTTACTATTTTGACCCTGTCATTCTGAATACAGACTGAAGGCCTGCGAACGTAGTTCAGAAGTGAAATGAAGAATCTAAGCCAAATATGAGATTCTTCCCTCGTCAGAATGACAATGGTGTAAAATTGTATATAGACTCCAAAATAACCATTACTATTTGATTAGTAATAACTTTTTAAGAGGTTTATCAACAGGTATTTTATTTTGAACTTCTGTTAATATTAAAAATTAATTATTTGTTTATATTTATCGCATTTATTTTTCATGATGTGTTTGTTAGCAAAATAATATGAAGTATATTTTTTGTTTCTATTTATGTTTTATAAGTCTGATTGTAACAGGAACTGAGACAAAAGAAATGTCATCTTTATTATCTGTCTCGGAAAACTTTAAAACCAATCTGTCTTCATCCTTAATTTCATCTGATGATTCTTCAAAAGAGGGAACCGATATTAATGATCTACTGAATCTGGCTGATAGGTTTATGTTCAGGGATTATAAAAAATCCTTAAGCTATGCTAAGAAAGCAAGTTTGCTTGCCGAAAAAAAAGGAGACTCTGAAAAAAAGGTATTGTCGTACTATTATATCATCCGGAATTTATTTTTTTTACGTGAGTTGAAAGAGGGGTATTCTTATATAGAGAAAGGTATGAAAGAAGAGGCAATTACAGCCAATCCACTTTATAAAGCGTTATTTACTGAGGTTACAGCAAACTATTATGGTCTTATATCTATGCCGAATAAACAGCTGGAAGAAGAATTTAAAGTCCTAAAGCTGATCCCTCAAGGAAAAGATATCTATTCTAAAATTCTGGAAGCGAATACTTATATGACTATTGGGGATGCTTATATAGATATGGAGGATTACCCGTCAGCTCATGCATATGCTGATAAATCTATAGCTTTTATTGAAAAGATTCCTGAGAAAGAATACCTGAAGGTTAAACGAATATATTGGCGTAAAGCTTATATCTATTTTTATAAAGCCTGGATCTACTTACAACAGAATAAGCCTCAGGAAGCCTATCCGTTTATTAAGAAAGCTTACGATCAATCGTTGATTGAAGATCTTGCTTACCAGTCTCCTTTTCTGGAAGTTTATGGCGATTATTATTTTCAGATGGGTAATTATCATAAAGCCATTGATTATTATTTAAGGACCATAGATAATAAATCCCAGATGGGGCATTCTGCAGAATATGTTGAATCTAAAATAGCTTCGGCGTACAGAATGTTGGGTGATCATGATAAAGAAAAAGCTTATTTAAAAAAATCTACTGATCAATTTAAAAAAAATGCTTCAGAAGATAAGATGCATATTCAGGAAGGACTAAAAAATATGCAAAAAGAGCAGGAGCAGAAAATAACTGAAAAAGAACAAGAAAATAAGACGATTCTGATTCTGGTGATTGCTATAGCTATTGCAACCATTACTATACTGATAGGGGCACTTATCCGAAATCTTAATATCCGGAAGAGAAAAAAGGAAATTATTAAAGAAAAAGAAAATCAACTTCAGCATCAGAATATGATGATTACAGAAAGAGAGGACACTATTGAAAAGCTCCAGTTGCAGGTTAATGAATCATTTGCTGAACTGATACACATGGCTAAGGAGAATTCCCCACAATTCTTTGCCCGTTTTCAGGAAGTATATCCGGAAGTGTATGAAAAAATGCTGGAGATTAATCCCAAAATCAAAGTTTCGGAACTTACATTTTCTGCTTTTTTATATCTTGGATTTTCCACCAAACAAATAGCAACATATACCTCGGTAACTGTTCATGCTGTAGAAATACGGAAAACCAGATTCCGGAAAAAATATAATATTCCTTCAGATATAGATTGTAACGCCTGGATGAAGAACTTAGTTAAATAAGACAGGTTGATTTTTAAAATTATAAAATCATGATTACTATGAAAAAGAATCTTTTAAAAAAGGAGGCTGCTGATTTCATTATTGTAAGGGTTAAGAACTTATCGGTAACCCATCAGCCTCAATGGGGAACCATGACGGCTAGTGAAATGCTTCTTCATTGTAATTCCTGTAACCGGCAAATCTTAGAAGAAAGCAGAGGATATAATAAGACTCAAATAAAGCAATATTTATTGAGAATCCTTGCCCTTTATATTGCCCCCAATTTTAAAAAGAATATTCAGAGTGAACTGGAGCATCATACCAAAGGAAAAGCCAATGAGCTTGATTTTGAGGAATATAAAAATGAATTTATCCATTTAATTAATGAATTCCCTGTCAATACTCATCCTTTAACCCTTTCTCATCCTGCTTTTGGAAATATTTCAACTCACGAATGGGGAATAGCGGCATACAAGCACATGGATCATCATCTGAGACAATTCGGAGTATAACTTTTTAGGTAATTATATACAATTTTACACTGACCCTAATATTTTACTATTTTGACCCTGTCATTCTGAATACAGGCTGAAGACCTGCGAACGTAGTTCAGAAGTGAAATGAAGAATCTAAGCCAAATATGAGATTCTTCCTTCGTCAGAATGACAAGGGTGTAAAATTGTATATAGACTCCACTTTTTATTTCAGCGATTGATATTTTGGTTATCATTATTATTTTTTAGGTAAGGAGTAATTGATGAGGATTTTATACGTGAGGAGGTAAAATAAAGATGCAATAGTCCTGATCTTATCATATTGCTGTATATTTATCCTCTTAATTTTATCCTCTGAAATACAAAATATATGAAAAAAATCATCGGTGTAATAGGTCTGCTGGCAGTATTAATAAGCTGTAACAATTCTGAGCGTAAAGAACATCAAAAAGGGGAGCTAAAAGAAGAAAAATCTTTATCCAAAGAAGAAGAAAAATCTAAAGAATCGTCTAAAGACAGAATTTCTAAAGAAGAAGCCGTAAAGTTAGCCGTGAAACAATTTGAAGCCTATTTACCTAAGATTCTTAAAACCTATGATGATGGAGTGATTGATCTTCAGGATCCTCATGTTGGTGACTTTACCGGTGATGGGATAGAAGATGTAGCCATTTATTGGAATATTGCCCCAGAAGGCGGAAACGCACTCATAGGGCAGGGATTATCATTGTACAAGAATGATGGGCATGCCGTTAAAGTGATTGCCGGTTATGAACCGGATTATCTTTTTGCTTTTGATACCATCAAAAATGGAAAAATCATTGTCGAAAAACTGGAATATACAGAAGAGGATGGAAGATGCTGCCCCTCAATAAAAACCAAACATACCCTCACTATCAAAGGAAGCAAAGTATATTAAACAGAGCTAACATCTTAAGAATCTGAAAGAATAAGTCAGGTTTTTAAGATGTTATTTTATTTTCCAGAATGTTTTTACCCCAATCATTGATATTATCCAGCAACGGAATGAACGAAGTGCCCAATTCCGATAAACTGTAAACTACTTTCACAGGAGGTTTTGTTCCGAAAACAGTTCTGGTAATCAGTCCGTCTCTTTCCAGTTGCCTCAACTGAAGACTGAGTGTTGTCTCCGTGATAAAGGCAAGTTCTTTTTTGAGTTCTCCAAACCGTTTATCACCATTTTTTAAATGACATACAATTACTCCTTTCCATCTTCCGCCAATAAGATCCATCACAAAACTTACGGCACAGGGATAGGATTTTTCACCGATATTGATATAGGACGTCTCACATTCTTTTTCCATCTTTTTTATAGTATCTAAATTGATAGTTATTTTATACTTATGCTGCAGAGTTTATTTTTACACAATAATAGACATAAAACAGCAAATAATAAAATGTATCAATTAGCACAGATTAACGTAGCCAAGATGATAGGCGTGAATATTGAAGATCCGGTAATGAAAGAATTTGTAGAGCATTTTGATTCAGTGAATCAACTGGCAGAAGAGAGCAATGGCTTTGTCTGGAGATTAAAAGATGAAGATAATAATGCTACAGGTTTTAATCCATTTAATGATGAACAGATTATCATCAATCTCTCCGTATGGAAAGACAAAGAATCATTGGAGTACTTTACTTATAAAACCTTTCATGTGGATTTTTTACGAAGAAGAAAAGAATGGTTTCAAAAATATGGGAAAGCGTATTATGTGCTGTGGTGGATTAAAGACGGTCAATATCCCAGTGTAGAAGAAGCGCTGGAAAGATTAGAATATCTTCAGAAGAACGGGCCATCCGAATATGCTTTCAGTTTTCAAACTGCATTTCAGAAACCGGGATTAAATAATAAATACTAAGATTCTAAATTTTGTATCTTGTCCGTTTATTACCAATCTAAAATTTTAATACGATGCATCAACTGAAATTTCTCTTTGTAATACTAAGCTTTTCATTTTTATTTCAATCATGTCAAAGCCAGGGTTTTGATTTAGAAAAAATGATGCTTCCCGTTAAGCAGGCAGATTTAAAAACATTGGGTTTGAAATCGTATGGAATCGGAGTGGGAACACCAGCTGTTCAATATTCCGTATACAAAGCGGATATAGTTAATGACGGTAAGTTTCCTATCAATTTTGGCGGAATTAATATTGAAGACGCTCCGGATTCAGAGTTCTATACTCCAGGTATGCTTTCTTTTTATGGAAAAGATAAAGGAGCTCAGTTAGAAGGATTTAAATTGACTCTTGAAAATCCGGACAATTTTCAAAAAGTATTGGACCATCTGTTGAATAAGAAAGATAAGTTCAAACTGGTTTTTGATAACGGGAAAGATGATGTAGAAAGAGCCAGAGTTTTTAGTGGCAAACAGAATAATATCACCTATCTGGTATTGTCTATGGTGAATGAAAAAGGAAAGAAAGTGGGATATGTAGAAGCTATCAGTGCCAAGGAAACACCTTTGTTAACATCCAGATTAGGCGGAGTATTCCAATATTATAATGATTATCTGCAATATCGCAGAAACAAGGCTGCTAATTTCAGTTATCTTGATTTTATTAAAGAAACAGACGATAAATTTTATAAGGAAAATAATAATCTGAAGTAGAAAAATAATCTGCTATGAAAAGTATTCCGGCTTTATTGTGCGGTCTTTTATTTTCAGTGTCAATCCATGGGCAGGCAGGTAACTCTGCTCATGGAATCTCCACTCAGGATAAGATTCTTTTGCAAGAATTCTGGAAAGATTTTGCGGATGCTGTTATCAGAAATGATAAAGCCAAATTAGAAACACTTTGTGAATTTCCCTTCTATTGCAGACCGTGCCTTGATTATCTTAAGTCTAAAAACAGTAACCTTGTCACAGTGAAGGTAGCCAAGGAATTATTTTATAAAGAACATTATAAAATCTTTTTTGAGAAAGAGTTAAAAGCTGAAGTTAGAAAACATCAGAAGTTTACTATACAGTTTTTCCATCCTTATTTTAATGAAGAAATGAAGCAACACGGAATTTCCTTTTTATATACCCTGGTTCCGCCTTCGGAACATTGGGAAGGTACTCAAGGAATGATTACTTTGAGGAAAACTGAGGGGAAATTTAAAATAACAGGAATTGATGTTATTCCATAATTGCATCTAAGCTGGAAACTGAGAATTACCACACTCCTAAAGAATTGCTATAAGTTGATTTTATGATAATCATTCATGATAAGACTAAAAGTAACTTCCAGCGTCCTTCTTCCGGTTTCCAGCCTTCTCACAGACGGTGCTGGTGAGGCCAGGGCTTGCCTTTGCCGGTTTCACAAAGCAATTTTAAACTTCTCAGAAATTGTCCCCAGGTATAATTGCATTCAGCAAACATAGGTGAATAGGTATCCCAGCCCTTGTGGTGAAAAATTAATAAGGTACCGCTGTCATATACCAATTGCTCAATTTGGCCTTCCATTTCCGGATGCATTTTACGCAATGTTTCCTTATCGCCGGATAAAAGATGAAAAGAAATATCAGTTCCTATCCACTCATGAGCGCCTGAAACACAATGCCACTGAATTTCTTCAAAAGGGCTAAGCTTTACGAGTTTCATTTCCTTAAAATAATCCGGGCCAAAAGAGAACCGGGCAATACTGCCAATTTCAGCACTGGTTTTGGCCTGCGGTGTCCACCATGCAGATAATCCGGACTGGCTGCTGATAGCGTGATAGACTTTTTCCCTTGATGCTCCAATGAGTAAAGAATGATAAATATTCAGCATGTTCAATGATGAGTTATAATGGTTTGGTTTTTAATTGAATACTAAAAATACAAAATAAAAATAAATCATAAGATGAAAGAAAATGAAAATCAGAGAGAATAGTATTCTAATACACTGTTTTTTGTACTTTAGCACGGATAAATAAAACGATTTTGGTTGAGGACAAAATAACCTTTGCTTTTGAATCGAAGCGTTTCACACCATGTAAGCAAAACTAATGTATGAGGTATTTTTCTATTGTACTTGTTATCATTCTATTGCAGGCCTGCAATAAGAAAAAAGAGGAAAAACTCACCGTGTCATCTAAAACTGAGCTGAAAGAAAGTAAGGGGAAAGTCGATTCAACGGGAGATAATTCAAAAGAGATTTCAGAGGAAGTAAAAGACGGGCAGGATGATGTCATGCTGGCAGAAGACATACGGTTCAATGGTAAGGCCGAAAGAATTTTTGATCTTAAAGATTTTGAAAAGGTTTTTGGAAAACCGGACAGTATCAGGCTTATGGCTGATGAGGATCCTTGTGCTTACATCTTTGATGAAGGGACTCCGGAAGATAAATACCTGTATAAAAACGGATCTTGTTTTGAAAATAGTAAAGAAAAGGTAGGCGTTAATGAATTTAGGTTTCTCAATGGAAATTTCATTCTGTATAAAGGGAAAAGAATAGATTCTAAAACTAGGCTGGAGGATATTAGAAAAATATTTCCTAACTCTGTACGAAATATTGATCATTTGGAGATTTCCGGTGAAGGAGAGCTTCCGGTTATCAGGTTAAGAGAGGATAAAGAGGGAATTTCCGACGGACACATTAATATATATTTTAAAAATAACTTAATACATTCAATCCGGTGGTGGTTTCCTTGTTAAAAATATAAAATGTCATTAGTCTGTGATTGTAAAATAAGAACCAAAACAAATAGTAAAATGAAATTAAAACAATACCTGTCATTACTTTTTATAGGCTTTCACCTGATAAGCTACGGACAGAAAAAAGATAACGAAGAACTACAGTCTAAAGCTGAACAGTTTACTCAAAAAGTAATTCATCTGATTACTGAGAAAGATTATACTGCCTTGAATCAGTTAACAACCTCAAAAGTATATTGTTCTCTGTGTGTTGATGAAACACCGGGAAAAAGTTATTTTGTAGGAAAAGATGCTTTTTACAAGAAACATATCCGCACTATTTTCAACAAAGAATTACTGGAAAGATTAGGGCGTAATGAAATAAAATTTTCTTTTGACGGCTCTGATCCCGGATTCAAAGACAGAGATTATATCGTACTGTATACTACTTATCGTCCAAATGAGTTTGGAGACGGTCATGAAGGAGCTCAATTTGTCTTTTGGCTAAAGGATGAAAAAGGAAACTTTAAGCTTTCAGGTGTGGAAACGGTCCCTTAAATATCAAAAAACTTATAATGAAAATACGATCAGTTCTTTTATTTTTTGCCATAATTATTGGGTGCAGTTGTATTAAAGCGAAGGATTATTCTGTTAATACACTTATTTCCAAAGCCTATTTCAAGGGAGGTTCTCAAGATACAGATACATTACGGGTTTATCAAAATGATCCTGCGGTTTTCAGAAAAGAAGAATTGATTGTAAAACATCCTGAAACTAAGCCGAAGCTAACAATACATTATGAATTGCTCAATCCGAAGGATGGAGCTTACTATTTTATTTATAATGACAAGAAACAGTTAGTAAAAGAAGGAAAATACACGGCTCAGTACAAGTATGAAGGAATTACTTATGACCAGGGAGGTTTTTATAATTCAAAAACGTATTTATATAAGAAAAACGGTAATCTGGAGACCATCCATTATCAGGAAGACGGCAGAAATCTGAAGACGGAATTTTTTAATAGTGATCAACAATTAACCAAAATAAAATACTTCCATAAAAAAACATCAGATACCAATACAATTGAAATATATAAAAAAGGGAAATTAAAAGAAACCCATATTTATAAAGGTTTTAATACCTATTATACCATAAAAGCAGGAGCTTAATTTTTCACTTCTGCTTCAGTTTACAATCTACTTCGGCCATATATCCGGCTTCCTTTTCAATCCAGTCCATCAGATCCAATGTATCTTTTTCTGACACTATGAATACTCTGTTCCATGTTTTTCTCTGAATTTGCCCGGTAGCAATAGGCTGTTGCGTTTGATTGTTTACCATAACAACCGTATCACCTTCTTTACCCTCAAAATAAATATGATTATTACGGCCATAATAGTCTTCAATACCAATTCCGTGAAGAAAATAGACACCTATTCCAAATAATATCGCCAATACAATAAACAGGATTTTTAATGTGCGCTTAAATAAAAGAACACCTACAAGTAAAAAACAAAAAAGTAAAACGATCAGGATCATAAATTACGTACACTATCAAGCACCCAGCTGCAAAAGCCATCACCACCTGTCCATAAGCACGAGATATAAAGAGCAGGAATAAAAAAGCATAATAGAAAAGGAAGATCAGTAAGAGCTGTTTGATACTCTTTCTTTCTCAGTCTGATGATGAAATCTGCCATAAAGCCTATAAACAGGATGATTAGAATAAACGCCAGTAAAAGCATTATTCCTAAACCAACATCTGTAGGATGCTCCTTTTTCCGGTTATTCTGAAAAGCTACTTCAGCAAAAATAAATAAACAAACCAAGGGAATAGCAGTGATGAGTAGGCGTTTCAAAAAAAGTGTAAGAATTTTCATATGAATATTATATTGAGACGTACTTTAAAATTAACCGATCTTTTTAGGCCTTATAAGATAGTAAAGCTGGCGTTCTTCATCAATGAGCAGCATATAATCTCCATTTTTAGGCTGGTATACAAAAAAAGTAAAAGGATCTCTTACATAGTTGTCGGGGTGCTCTATGAAAGCATCCTGTTTGTAATGCAGTGTCTTTTTGGGCATTTTGATGGAAAAATAAGATGTTCCTGTCCATCCATTGCGGCCCGAACCATTTCCGGTTCCCCAGCTTAGATTTTTTAAACTCCAGAAAGTACGGGCATTCCATTCTTCTTTTTGAACATGATCTCTTTGAATAAGCCCTGTAGATTTGTCTACCTCATAGCCGGCATTGCTGAAATCAACAGCTTTTTTGTTGGGTATATTTTTAGGATAACCGTGCCAGTCTTTTTCAGCATAAAAATAATTCCAGACATTGTCTTTAAATACTGTCAATTTATACTTATACTCATTTCCAGAGGATTCAGAGTGAATAATATCATCATACATATAATCCCTGTCTGCAATGATGTTTTCAGTTTCTGCTACTGAGAATATTTTGGTGTCATCTATATTTTTATAAGGATAATGAGTTGTATCACCATCTTTCAGCCAATTACTGTAGGTGTTCTGATCTACATCCACAATATAATCATTGAAAGTCTGATAATTATGAATGCCGTTTTCAGTATTGTATTGATATTGAAGGCTATCTGTTATCTGCCCTTTCAGATTTATTTTATACCATGTATAGATATTATTGGCACTTTCTTTTTCAGAATCATGATCTCTTTTGGTAATGATGACAATTGTACTGTCGTTTTCCTGAATAACAGGTTCATGGATACCACGGGATAGTTTAATGACTTCATAGTCATTATCTTTCAGGCTATCCAGTGTAGTATATGGTTTATATTGTTCCGGGAGTTTTTCAGATCTCAGTTTATATTGTTGATAATACATTTCAGAATCCGGTAGGATAATCACTGCAATGATCGCAATGCTCCAGAGTATGACAGTTTTCTTTTTAATATTTATTTTCATCGTATTGGTTTTTAGTTTTTTATATCAGATTAAGCATGAGATTGTAATCAAAAAGATTAGAAAATAATGCCCAGACTTTATCCTGATTCCAATATTTTTGAGGGGAAGCAAAATACAATAAAATAAAGAATATTGAAAATAAAATGTTGTCTAAATCTTTTATTGAATAACAGACTCTTTACAAAATCAGGGGATTACGTGTTTTCACGAAGCTTATGATTCAGCAATACCAATAATTCTTTTTTTTCAATGTCTAGAGTTTCTGTATCTATCCACAGTGATTCAGGTTTGGAAGAAAAAAAACTGCCAATGAGTTGTAGAGGATTATTCATCCATTGGTCTTTGTATTTTGCGGGATCCTTAGAATGAATAAAAATATTTGTTGTTCTGTAAAAACCGGCTTGAAAACTTTCAATATCATTCCAGTCTATAAATACAGATTGTAATGAAGTATGGTTGGTGATTCCTTTATTACTGATTTCCAATCCAGGAATTCCCTTATTAACTTTAACCAACTGTCTGTATTTGATGAAAATAATATAGAGTACAATAAAAACCCATAAAATGGAGATTATTTTTACTACAAAATACTGAGTTAGCAACAAATAAACAAAAAAGAAGAATCCCAGCAAGCAAAGAATGATGCTGATGATTATATTGCTTTTTCTGAATTTAATTTCAGCCATATGGTATATTTTTCCTTAGATAAATGCCTTATTCAACATAAGAAATCGGGTATCTGTTCTATTTCAAAAGTTTCAGAAGTTCTATATTTTTATTGGCTTTAGCCATTTGTAAGGCAGTCTTTCCGTTCACAGTACCACTATCAATTTCAAAGCTAATTCTTGATTTTTTATCAGCACCCTGAGACAGAAGATATTTTGCAATTTCAGTATCATTCTTTTCTACGGCAAGTAATAAAGCATTATATCCATCATAATTATAAAAATCCATTGGTGAATCTTTTCCTTTTAGAGGAATTTTTTTGATGAATTCTAAGTCCTTATTTTTTACAGACAGTAATAAAAGATTTCCAAGATCTTCATAATTAATAATCTGAGGCTGGTGGTTCAGATAGAGCTCTTTGGCAATACCAAAATTTTCATAGAAGATGGCAGTGTATAATGCATTTTTAGCATAAGCCCCTTTTTTGATAAGGTAGAAAGTAATTTCCGGACTTCCATATTCAATAGCACCATCTACTAATTTTTTCTCAGCAGAAATGTTGGCTCCTTTTTCAACCATATATTCAACCATAGGGAAATTTTTTTTCCAGATCGCTGCCAATACCGGTGCTGTTTGCCCCGGAAGCATGACTTTAATAGGGTATCCTTGGTCAACCATTTTTTTTACCAGTGGAAAATTATTTTCGCGGATGGCGTTATAGAAAGCATCAATCTGCTGCTTGGTTTGGGCACTTAATAATGAGGAAAGGCATATAAGAACGGATATTCCGAATTTTTTCATTCTAAATATAATTTTAATAAGGTGTAAAAAGTAACTAATTCAAGGATTACAGTGAAACAGGAGGTTTATAGGAGTTCATTTTTCCATTCCTGAGCCAATGCTTCCACATAGTCTGCAAAATAGGTGATGTTGTGGAATGTATGAAAGGTGTATTCCGGTTGATTTTCCAAAAAATCTACATTGTCAAAAGCATGATCGTGGGCAAAAAGGAAAACTTCTTTTGTTTTGGGGTCATAAACCGTAGCATTTCCATTAGCCTCAATAACAAAGGTGATAAAGTTTTTAAAATCTATTGGAAGCTGGTTTTCATTGTTACATAAATCTTCATAATGATCGTCCCAATCATTAATTCCCAGCGAACATTCTGATCCAAGGAACATAAACTCCTGATTATTTGATAAGCTTGGATGAGGTTGATTAAAAGACTCCCGGATTCCGCCAATTTCGTCCAGTAGTAACCTGTGCTCTTCAATAAATGGAAGGGGTGAGGTAAAATCAGGTTCTGTTTTGTTTAACCAGCCGAAAATTTCATGGTTTTTATTCGTCCAGGAAAAAAGACGGTGAGGCTGATGGTCAATGTCCAGATTCAGAACTCTTGCCTGAGATATTAAATCTGTGAGAATAGGAAATGTATCTGTGAATTTTGGAGATAAACTGATTTCTGCTTCTGAAACGGTATCAATTTGGGAAGGATGAATCAGCCACGATAAATGTTCTTTAAAAGCTTCAAGATCTTTATTCATGATGTAATTTGATAGTCAAAGATACATTTTTTAGGATGAATAAGAGAGCAAAAAGGGGTAAACCTATGATGAAGAATGCTTTCACCACAGGTTTTATCATAAAATGAATGACCAGATTAAAGGATTTCCACCTCTTCCGGAACGATGAACAGAATAATACAGCCATTTTCTGAAGTAACAGAATGTTTGAAGCTAGGCGGAGTATACAAATAATCTCCTTTTTCCAGATTTCCACCTGCAATAACCGCATCACCTTCCAGGATGAAAAGTTCCTCGCCGGCAGGATGGTTGTGATAAGGATAGCTTGCTCCAGGTTCAAACTTTAAAAGGATTGTGGTAGACCGGTTTTGCTCAGGATCAAATTTTAAAGATTTTACAAAAATACCTTCGTAGTGAATTCCTTTCTCAATTAAAGGATGCCATTCTTTTTGTTCTGTTTTTACGATGTAATCGTTGATACTTGTGCTCATGATATTAAATTTTAAATGATGATTAATGTGAAAATTGTTCTAAAGACCATAGATAACGAGGAAAAGTACTCAGTAAAAATGCTCCGGCACTGAACACAAAGACAGAATAATCCAAAGGTTCCTTACAGCCAAAAGAAATGCTCATAGCTATGGCAAAGAGTAAGGTTAAAACAGATGCAGAAAGCGCTGTTCTGCGGATCTGAAATCCTACCAAGAGTAGAATGCCAATCGTTAATTCCGTAATGGTAGATAAGACAGCAAGGGTTGGAGCCCATGAAATAGGTAAAAATGAATTCACTTCAGCAGTATAATGAACGAAATTTTTCCATCCTGAAGATTGTGCTCCCCAAAGATTCAGCCGGCTTGCTACTGCTGATAAAAATCCGATTGCCAATGCTATTCTTAGCATAAAAACGGCGATGTCCTGTCTTGTTTTCATAAGAGTAATTTTAGGTCTTAATGACAGGTACAAAGTTCAGAGAAAGGGATCATCTAAAGAATAGACAATTTCCGGAAAAGGATGTAATATTTGATGAAGCTTAGGATTTGGGTTAATACATTATATTAGACCAGTTTCAAAAAGTTGAGGAATATAGTATTGTTTATATTGAATCTGCTTTTAATTGATACGCAAAGTCTTAAGAAACTTATGTTTTATTTTTAAGGAGGCAAAAGTGGAACCAACGGAGTTGATTTGATGAAGCAGCTGGATAATATTGGCTTCATCAGAATTGATTAATCAATTCCTTCTTAGCCCGCTTAAAAATAATGCGTATTTTAAATAAAAACTTTGAGTGAAAAAACAGCAAAAACTTTGAGGGTAAAAGATTAATTATTTTGGTTCTTTACATTCATTAAGTTTTTTAGCACTGATTCATTATTGCAATATGGACTTCAGAAACTTCCGGCTTCCTGACTTTATTTCTAATTCTTCACTGACTTTTGATAGTCTTTTGGAGAAAGGGAGGTATGTTTTTTAAAGAAGTTTGAGAAATAAAAAGGATCATTAAATCCAAGCTGGTAGGCAATTTCTTTAACGCTCAGTTTTTCATAAAGCAATAATCTTTTGGCTTCGGAAACCGTAAGGCTGTAGATGACGTTTTGTGCCGTTTTATGGGTATGAAGCTTAGAAACTTCATTTAATTTAGCTTCAGTGGTTGCCAAAGCATCAGCATGATAGGATACAGGATGATTATTTGAAAAATTATTTCGGACACTTTCCAAAAATTTTAAGAACAGAGCATCCGGTTTCCATATTTCATCACCATTGGCAATTTTACTGCGGTTAATCTCCACCAATAATAATTCTACCAAAGAATGGGTGGAAATTAGGTATTGATAAGGTTTTTCCTGAATTTCCTTTTCAATTAGATTGAGTGTTTCTGTAAAAAATGAGGGGTGCTGAACAGTAATCATTTCATTCATTCCAAAGTGGCAGAATAATCCGTTGTGAAAAATCAGTTCAATATCACTGTCACTTTTACAGAAAAAATCTAAGGTGAATTCAAGAGCAGTAAGTTCACCTTCCACCGAGACCAGCTGATGAAACTGCCCGGAAGTAATGGTAATGGTTTGGCTGCTTTTCAGGATGAAAACATTTTCGTCAATCAGAACTTCAGCAGTTCCTTTACTACACCAGAACAAAGTATATTTTATAACCCTTCTTGGTTCGGGATGTCCTGACTGGTTAGAATATTTTTTTACTTCAATCATTTTTTGTATTGATTAAAAATGGAAATAATATTAATTTATTAAAACGAAATTACAAAAAATGATCATGTTAAATATAGATTTTATACGGTGAATTTCAGTGAATATAAAAGAGAAAAATTCCTACATTCGTACTGCATAAAATAAAATTCAATGAAATATTCAAAAATTATTGTGGTCGTTGCACTATTATTGTTTCAGCTGGGTGTAGCACAGGAAAAAAGCTGATGTTGTATTAAAGAAAGCATCTATTGAGGCTAAAGAAAGCAAGAAAAATGTTTTATTAGTATTTCATGCTTCATGGTGCAAATGGTGTAAGATCATGGAAAAAAATATGAATCTTCCGGAAACACAACCTATTTTCGGGGATAGATTTGTTACGGCTTATGTAGATGTTCAGGAAAGAGGAGAGAAGAAGTCGCTTGAAAATCCTGGTGGACAGGAATTGATGAATAAATACAAAGGAGAAAATGCAGGACTTCCATTTTGGCTGATCTTAAATCCAAAAGGAGAGGTGATGGCAGACTCATTTAATGCCAAAGGAGAAAATTTGGGATCACCTTCAACTCCTGAAGAAGTAGCCACTTTTATCGCCAAGCTTAAGAAAAGTTCAAAATTGAGTAAAGAAGAGATTTCAAGCATTGAAAAGGTATTTACCAAGAAGTAAAAGTTTTGATATGTGAACCAAAAAATCGCCTCAAATACTTTTATTTGAGGCGATTTTTTATCTATTGAATTTTATTTTCCAAAGTAAATCTGATCCTGCTTCTGCTGTTCATTATAAATGATCTGGAAACTTACCGGCATATACTGGTAAAGAAGCTTCCAATGGGCAATTTTAGCATGTTTTTTAAAGCTTTCAAAAGATCTTACAAAGATATTTTCGATCATTGTTCTTACATAGGAGTTTCCATTTCTGTAAAGTCCGTCCATCAGTTTGATGTGATGGGCAATAATGTTGATCTTCGATTCCTGCAGCAGACCTTTCAGATAGTTAACGGTCGCCTGCATAATTCCTGCAAAATTATCCTGAACAGATAACTGTATGATCTCTTTGCGAAGTCGCGGATAGAAAAATTTTAAGTATTCAACAGCTATTTTTTGATTAATAGTTTGCATTTGTACTTTCATCATAATTAAGAATTTTTCAAACACTTTATATTGCAGCGAAATGTATACCAAAATTTAAAGACATGCTGCAAAAATAAAAACACCAACAATCACAGCGATGTGGGTGAGTAATATCTCTGTATTGTGTCTGTTGGTCGTGTTTTTCAATGTTTTCCAGTCGGAAATTCTTCTGATTTTATTTTTCATAATCTATTGATTGTGAGTTATTTTTAATTTTGTTTAATTTAAACACTTTGTAATGAAATCGTTTAAAAATGTAATAAACACTTTATAAACCATGACTGTAAATTTGTCTCGAATAGCTCTTTTTCAGGTCAGAAGAAATGTGACTGAAGATCATTTGACGGTATTCTTTGCTGCAAAACGCGGTAAAATTGTCCAGAGAGTAAATAAAAGTGTTCTCAATGGCGTTTTTTAACAGCGTGTCACCATGATTGTACATTTTGTCTATCTTTTGTAAACTTTTGAATAGCAGATTACTGTCATTCTGGCGAATCATATTTTTAATACGTTCCGTGAAAGTCCGGATCACACTGTAGGAATTTGGACTTTTGGTTTCATTCAATTCCGTTTCAAAGTCAGGAAATAGTTCCGTGATTTCCTGTACAGCCTGTAAATAGTTCATAGTATATATTGTGTTAAATGTGGTTTTGCTCCAATAGTTTAATGAAGGCTCCAAACATGAAAATGATTAAAAAAGCAATAAAAAGAAGGTGATAAGGCTTCAGCCATTTAGGCGTTTGTGGTCCTCTGCTTTTTAATCTTCTTAATTTGTCTATTCTGTTCAATGTTTTCAAGTCCATTTTTTTATGTTTTGAAAGTAATGATGCCAATGGTGTACCTTTGAAATTTTATTTCGTATAATTAATTGGTAAACAGTTATTTGTGTGTTTTTGTTTGAAGTTTGAAAGATGAAAAAACATTTCAAAATGATAAGGATTTTATCAAATTGGAAAAGATGGATAGGAACCATTAAGATGTATCAAGATTTCAAGAATAGTAAGAGAGGCTTCACTATAGCCACGAATAGTTGAAAATATATCAAAATCTTGAGCTTGTAAGTTTATTATACACAAAGGATTTTATAAACCACAAAAGTGGCAAAAGGATAATAACACTTAAGTTATTTTAAGTGACAAGGTTTATGTATAAGAAGTACACCTAAGTTTTGAAAATCTAAGATTTTCATCTTTCGTGAACTTTTTTGCAGTCTAATTTTAACATTCTAAAATGAACTAAAGTGTTTTAAAATAAAACTTTTGTGTCTTTTGACTTTGTCGAAATAACATTCATCGACTGAAAGGAGATAATCTTCGATTTGTGGTTCAAAAACTCAAAGTACTTCAAAACAGAACCAATCCTAATTTTCAGTTTCATAGAAAGGATAGAATGAATATCTTTGCAGTCCAAATATTCAGAAGATGTTTTCAAAAATCATAGTACACAGAGTCGGAAATAAGATCAACGGAGATTCTCTAACGCTTTCCCAGGAGGAATTGAAGTTGGAGGAAGGAATGGCAGAAATGCTTGAGGATTACTTTTTAGGATCATTCAAGTCAGAAGAAACTTTTCATTTTTACAGTGATACCTATTTGGTGAATAACCCGGTTTACAGTGCTGTATCTGAAATTTTTGAAGATAAGTCTAAATTTATCTGGGAATCTGAGAATATTGCCAAACACCTTTTCGAAGCCGCTGAAAACCCTAGAGTTCAGAGTGGAGAATTGTTTATTGTACTTTTTGAAGACGAAAGTGACCGTCCGGACAGAGTAGATAAAATCGGGATCTTTAAAACGGAGAAAAGAGAATCATTCCTGAAAATTAATCCTGCAGAAGAAACATTTGATATTGAAAAAGATCAGGGAATCGGTTTATCCAAAATTGATAAAGCCGCTTTAATCTATAACAATAATAAGGATACAGGATATGTACTTTCCGTGGTTGACAACAATAAAAACGGAGATATGTACTACTGGTTTGAAGATTTCTTAAAAGTAAAACAGCGTGATGATGAGTATTTCCACACGCAGGAAGCATTGATGGTTTACAAAGATTATATCACGAAACAACTTCCACAGGAATTTGAGGTTTCAAAAGCTGACCAGGCAGATTTCTTGAATAAATCCATCAATTTCTTTAAAGAAAAAGAAGAGTTCAAACTGGATGAATTTGCCAATGAAGTATTAGGTGATGAGCATGTAATTGAAAGTTTTGTGAACTTTAAAACGGATTACGAACAGGACATGCAGGTGAATATTGCTGAAGAATTCCCAATCAGTGAGGCTGCAGTAAAAAAAACTCAAAGACATTTTAAAAGTATTATCAAACTAGATAAGAATTTCCATATTTACATCCACGGAGACCGTCAAAAACTTGAAATGGGAGAGGATGACAAAGGGAAATATTACAGACTTTATTTTGATAAAGAGGTATAATTGAGAAGAGCTTTAGAAAGTAGGCAGCTGGAAGTTATGAAGGACATAAGAACTGCTATTTATTTGTTTTTATCTTCTTGTTTTTATCTTCTTTTAGGTGAAATTTTAATTAGGTGGTTGACGGTCAGTTATCATTACTGATAATCCGCGATGATGAATAGACACTAAAGCCGAAAAAAGAAAGAGCAAACTTGCATTTGCAAATTCGCTCTTTCACATAGTATCATTTTTAGCGTTCTTCGTTTATCCACCTTTTTTATTGAAAAATAAGGCTCTGTTGTATTCAAAATTCATTCTGGCAATATTCAGAACGGAGATTCCCTGAGGACATTCCACTTCACAGGCTTCCGTATTGGAACAGTGCCCGAATAATTCAGTATCCATTTGGGAAACCATATCCAGAACACGCTTGTTTCTTTCTTCTTTACCCTGAGGCAGCAATGCCATATGAGAAATTTTGGCAGAAGTAAACAAAGCAGCACTTCCGTTTTTACAGGTGGCCACACAGGCACCACATCCGATGCAAGCAGCAGAATCAAAAGCTTCCTCTGCAGTCTGATGGGTAACCGGAATAGCCGTGGCATCAGGAGCCTGACCTGTATTCACTGATACAAAACCTCCGGAAGAAATAATCCTGTCAAATGCAGAGCGATCTACCTTTAAATCTTTCTTCACCGGAAAAGCTTCCGCTCGGAAAGGCTCTATCAAGATGGTTTCCCCGTCTTTAAAAGAACGCAGGTGAAGCTGGCAGGTGGTAGTATTTTTTAAAGGACCGTGAGCGATCCCGTTAATCATCATTCCACATTGTCCGCAGATTCCTTCACGACAGTCGTGATCGAATTCTACAGGCTCATCTCCTTCAACGATCAGCTTTTCATTTAAAGTATCCAGCATTTCAAGGAAAGACATGTGAGAATTTAATCCTTTCAGGTCGTAATTAACCAGTTTTCCCTCACTTTGTTTGTCTTTCTGTCTCCATATCTTAAGGTGTAAATCCATAATTTTTGTTTTTTTATTTGTAACTTCTTACCGTTGGCTGTATTTCTTCAAAGGTTAAAGGCTCCTTAACCAGTTCAGGTTCGCCATTTTCACCTGTCCATGCCCATGCAGAGATAAACTGATATTCTGCATCGTTTCTCATCGCCTCACCATCCGGAGTCTGGTATTCTTCACGGAAGTGAGCCCCACAGGATTCATTACGGGTTAATGCGTCATAGCACATCAGTTCTCCAATTTCAAAATAATCGGCAACACGGCCTGCTTTTTCCAGTTCAGCATTCATTGTATTACCCTGTCCGGAAACTCTTACGTCTTTATAGAACTCCTGCTTTAATTTTCTGATCTCCTGAATGGCATATTTCAGTCCGTCTTCATTTCTGGCCAGTCCGCAATAGTCATACAATAGCTTTCCCAGTGTTTTATGAAAATAGTCAACGGTTTTAGTTCCTTTGATATTCATTAAATCCTGAATCTGGTTTTTAACAGCATTTTCAGCCTGTTCAAATTCAGGAGCATCCGGTGAGATTTTTCCGGTGTGAATTTCGTCTGCTAAATAATTGGCAATGGTATACGGAGCAATAAAATAACCATCAACAGAAGCTTGTAATAATGAATTGGCTCCCAGTCTGTTGGCTCCATGATCTGCAAAATTAGCTTCTCCCAATGCAAATAATCCCGGAACGGTAGTCATCAGTTCATAATCAACCCATAGACCTCCCATAGAGAAATGGGCAGAAGGGGAAATCATCATTGGTTCTTTGTAAGCATCATATCCGGTGATTTTAAGATACATCTCGAATAAGTTTCCATATTTCTCTTTGATCTTATCTTTTCCCTGTTCTTTAATTGCTTTGGAAAAATCAAGATACACGGCATTTTTCAAAGGCCCGATTCCAAATCCTGCATCAATTCTTTCTTTAGCTGCACGGGATGAAATATCTCTTGGCGCTAAGTTCCCGAATGCCGGATATCTTCTTTCCAGATAATAATCTCTTTCATTTTCCGGAATGTCGTTCGGTGCTCTGTTTTCATCCTGTTTTGCTGGTACCCAGATTCTGCCGTCATTACGCAATGATTCAGACATCAATGTTAGTTTAGACTGATAATCTCCGGATTGCGGAAGAGAAGTAGGGTGTACCTGAATCCAGCTTGGCGAAGCCATTAAAGCACCTTTTTTATGGGCTCTCCAGATGGCGGAACCATTACATCCCATAGCCAATGTAGACAGATAATAAATTTTTCCATAGCCTCCGGTTGCTAATATGACAGTATGAGCCGCATGTCTTTCAATGTCTCCGGTATCTAAATTTCTTACGATAATTCCTCTTGCTTTGCCATCAATAGTGACTAAATCAAGCATTTCATGCCTTGAAAATAATTGCACAGAACCTTTTCCAACCTGTCTCATTAAAGCTTGATAGGCTCCTAAAAGCAATTGCTGTCCGGTTTGTCCTCTGGCGTAAAAAGTACGGCTTACCTGCACTCCACCAAAAGATCGATTATTAAGGTAACCACCATATTCACGACCAAAAGGAACGCCTTGTGCTACAGCCTGATCGATGAGGTTTAAAGAACATTCTGCCATTCGGTATACATTCGCTTCACGGGCTCTGAAATCTCCTCCTTTTAAGGTATCTACGAACATTCTGTAAACACTGTCGCCATCGTTTTTATAATTTTTAGCAGCATTCACTCCACCTTGTGCGGCTACAGAGTGTGCACGTCTCGGGCTGTCCTGAAAACAGAATGCTTTCACATTATAGCCCATTTCTCCTAAAGAGGCAGCAATAGAACTTCCTGCTAGACCTGTTCCTACAACAATCACATCAAGCTTTTTACGGTTGGCCGGGTTTACAAGCTTGGCTTTCTTTTTATAATATGCCCATTTCTGTTCCAATGGGCCTTGTGGTATTTTTGAATCTAAAATCATGATGAGGTCTTTTTAATGATAAGTAAAGAATACATAAACAGGCATCAGGGCAAAACCTAAACTGATAATGATAGAGTAGGCTGTTCCAGCGATTTTAACCCATTTCACGAACTTAGGATGATATAATCCAAGTGTTCTTACGGAGCTGTACAACCCGTGAATCAGGTGATAGCATAAAGCAATCATAGAAAGCACATAAATAACTACGTACCACCATTCTTTAAATACAGTTACTACTAAAATATATAAGTCCTTGTTTCCATTCTCATCCAATGGCGGATTTCCGAATTTATAGACATACCAGAAGTTCTGGAAATGAATCACCAGAAAGATCAGGATTAAGGTTCCGAGGATACCCATATTTCTGGAAGCCCATTTACTGGCCCTTCCACGTCTGTCGTTCTGATAACTGCCACCGGATTTTTTATTTTTCAGGGTAATCACCAATCCATCTACAGCATGAAGAATGATACTGGCATACAAAACATAAGAAACTATTTTGATAATGATATTTCCTGATAAGAAATGCGAATAGGCATTGAATTGCAGATGAGCCTGCTCCTGAGGGAGAAAAAGTTGAAGATTTCCGAGGAAATGAATCAACAGGAAGAATCCCAAAAAGAGTCCTGTAAGGCACATTAGCATTTTTCTTGACAATGTTGATAACATAGAGTTGATTTAATAATTAATAATATCCTAAAACTTTCATCCATAAACCTCCTACAACCATGTAGATAATTAAGAGTACGATTCCTGTTTCAAGACCTCGAAGCCACCAGATTTTCAAATCTACATATCCGCTTCCAAAGAATACCGGTGCTGGACCGTGTCCGTAATGAGTAAGCACTCCATAAATTGAGCCCATAAAACCTAGCATCATTGCTAAAAGCATAGGTGGAATTCCTAAAGAAACACCAACTCCTAAAAGAGCTGCATACATCGCCGCTACGTGAGCGGTAGCACTGGCAAAAATATAGTGACTAAAGAAATAAACGACAATAATAACCGGGAAGGCTACCTGCCAGCTCAATCCACCAATCTGAATTTTGATAAGGTTACTGAACCAGCCAATGAAGCCTAGTTCATTCAAAGAACTTGCCATCATCACCAGAACAGCGAACCAAACGATGGTATCCCATGCTCCTTTTTCACTTTTTACATCTTCCCAGGTTAATACTGAGGTTAATAGCAATAATGTTAATCCGATGAATGCCGTAGTGGTGGCATCAATAGAAAGCGCTCCCCCAAAAATCCAAAGGAATAAAAGGATAAAGAATGCCAATAGCATCAACCATTCATTTTTGGAAATAGGTCCCATTTCTTTTAATTTCTGAGCTGCCATTTTCGGGGCATCACCTGTTTTTTTCAATTCAGGCGGGTATAATTTGTATAAAACCAAAGGAACTACAAAGAACGCTACCAAACCGGGTACAAAACCTGCTGCAGCCCAAGACATCCATGTGATATCAATACCAAGATTAGCCGCAAATTTCTGACACATCGGGTTACTTGCCGTTCCGGTTAAGAACATAGAAGAAGCGATGAGATTCATATAGTAACTGTTCAATGTTAAAAATGAGCCCAGTTTTCTATGGGTTTCCGGTTTTTCTGGAACGGAATCAAAGCTTATGGCCATAGATTTCATAATTGGGTAGATAATTCCTCCACCTCTTGCTGTATTACTTGGAATAGCCGGAGCCAGACAGACATCTGCAAGTCCTAATCCATAAGCCAATCCTAATGAGCTTTTACCGAAAACTCTGATGAATAAAAAGGCAATACGGTTTCCAAGACCTGTTTTGATAAATCCTCTGGCAATAAAGAATGAAATCCCGATCAGCCAGATCACTTTATCTCCAAATCCGGAAAGCGCTTTGGTAATAGATTTTCCGGCATCACCGGGAGCAACAACCTGTGTAAGTGCTGTAAATCCGATGGCCATCATACACATCGTTCCCATAGGTGCAGCTTTCAGAATAATTCCTAAAATGGTTGCTGCAAAGATGGCAAACAGATGCCATGCATTCTGAGCAACCCCTTCAGGCGCTGGAATGAACCAGATGATTAACGCAACGACAAATGTGATCGCGACGTTTTTAATATTAATTTCTTTCATGATATTCTATTTAATCCTTAAAATCTGCTCTGTACCTGCACAATGAACAGGTTGTTATTGTATTGATTGGTATTTTCTACCTGATATTTGTAGCGGTCGAATTGCACGCCAAGCTGAATTCTTGCCCCGTAATTTTTCAGGAATTCAAGTCCTACCATTGGAGTGATGGTCTGTCTTGGGTTGGATGCCATTCTAAAGTTAGTATCCAGATATTCATATCGGCAAGACAATTCGAAAGCACTCAGGTTTTTGTGGTTGATCTCATATCTCAGATTCGGAAGGAAGTAAACCCCGCGAGTCAGATATTGATCCGGATTATCAGGTCTCACTTCAGGAGCGATGGAGTTGTAAAGAACATGGTTGGTAGCCTGTTTAGCTTCCAATTGCATATCAAGACTCCATCTTGGATCAAACTGAACCATTGAGCTAAGGTCAATCCCTACAGCATATACTTTTTTGCTGAAAACTTCACCGATACCTCCATTCAGACCCACATTGAAATTGTATTTCTTGGATAATCCGAAAAGTAAGCGGGTAGAATACTGTTTTCCGTTGTCGTTATCATTAACCTGGTTTTTTCCGTTTCCGTTCACAACAGACACTGCATATTGAAGCGGAATTTCTCCCAGCTTTACCTGTCCTGTGGCAGAAAGCCCGATCTGGAAGCTTGTCCAGCCTAGTTTCCCGAACTCAGAATACTGATTAGACCAGTCCAGAGATTTGATAATATCGATAGGATAAGTCTCTTCAATGCCGAACCATGGTCTGAATTGTCCTACAGTAAATGCCAACTTGGGACTGAAGGTGTATTTCAGATAGGCATTTTCAAGAACTTTGCTTTTAGGATCATTTTTAAAATCTGCTAGGTTGGCCAACGCAACAACTTCCGTACGTTTACTAATCTGTGCTTTTACCTGAACCCTCATGTATTTCAGCATAAAATTGTTACTGGTTCCTGATCCGTCAGTATGATGAAGGCCGTTTACATCAACATCCTTGCTCATTCCTACCAGATAGCGCGCCTGAAAAAGCCCTTTGATTTGAATCTGTGGATATTTCACATGATCTTCTTCCTGTGGTTTGGGTGTGGGCTGTAAAGAATCCTGTATCTGTGCATTTGCTGAAAACCATCCCATCAGGATGCACAGGATCAGGCTTCTCTTTTTTAGTGAAAAAAAGGCCATATCTATGTATTTAATTTTTGTTTTTTGAAATTTTAACTAAGCATAAAAGTTCCTATCTCTATCCTTGAAAAGTTGAGGTAATGCACTGAACGTGCCCATAAAATGATAAAAACTTTTGCTGCTTAAATCCTTCCGTTACATCTGCAATGTATGCTTCTCCAGAGGATGGAAATGATCTTATATCTCATCCTGAATATTATCATTCATGATTTAATCTTTTATTCTAAGCCTAAGAATTTGAAAGATGGAGTTTCTTTGAAATCAGTATTTGATTTACCGTGATACGTCTGATAGTTGCTCAGATCCAGCTTCATTACTTTTCCCTTTGTACTCAGATCAAAATCTTTAAGATCTACCCAGAATGTGTTTGGCGTAAAAACGGTTTCAAAATAATACACCAGATTTTTCTGATCCGAAACAGAACGCCATCTTGTAGAAGAAATATTAGGCTCGGTAGGTGAAGAAATTCCGTACGGTACGGAGCAGTTTCTGATGACACTGAATACGCTGGCTACAGCAGTGCGGGTATCAGCAGTTTTTGGAATAGCATCAATGTAATAAGAAGCTCTTACAAAGCGGTCTGCAGCACGGTTGGTTCCCGGCAGCATTACAGTACCCGGAATCCCTTTCCAGTAGTTGTTAAGAGCAAGCTGCTCATCAAAAATAGGAGAGTTGGTCATTACCGTGTAAGACGGATCATGATGAATAACCAGTTTCCCATTGATGTATTCTAAAACCGCATTGTCTCCTGAAGCATCGGAAAGAGAAAGATGAATGGTCGTAAATCTTTCTGTTCCCGGAATATTATCACTAACTACTACGAATGGTTCTTTTCTTGAAAATTCTACAGCTTCTTTTACGGTTGAGAAGTTGTCAAGATAATATTGTGCCCATAAAGAGATAGCAAGTCCCTTTTTTCCTCCTTTGGGATCAAATTTCGGATATTGAGATTCTCCTAACCATAGCATATTCGCTACTAAACCTTTTTCATTCATTCCATCTGCAGAAGCAATATCCCATGTAGAACTGATAACGCTTCCGTATTTGGAGGTCCATTTTACAGATTTAGGACCGGTTTGGCCATTGCGGTCTATTCCTTTAGGGAAAACCCAGATATTAGCAGGAATCTCATCACGCCAGTCCATAGAACGGGCTGTAAGAATAGTATTTTGCAGACCTTTGTACACAACGCGGGTACACGCTTCAGACGGATTCCATAATCCTATTGAAAGGGTAAGAGAACATAAAATTAATGGGAACTTTTTCATAGTAGTATTATTTGTATTTAAAATTTATATTGAATTCATTGTGAATAATTCAATTGTTTTCACATCATATTCCTTATTTGGTGATATAAATTTAGTTAAATTTGTTTAAATAACATAATTATTTTAGCTGATAAACAGCATTTCATGTTATGAATCATAGTTTAATGGTTAAAAACACTTTTATTGAAAAATTTTTCGTATATTTTAGATATGTCATATAAAAATCGATTGAAAATGAATAATTTTTCAATGAAAATATATGCTGTTTTTTTGCGTTGTAATTCTCTATTAAAAGGTTGAAAATTAAATAGCAAACAAGAGAAAGCAGTTAAAAAAAAGCGCTATATTTGATTGATAGACTGATGAATTATATGAATCTTGTAGAATGTCACGAAGAACCTATCCATATTCCAGGCTCTATACAAAGTTTTGGTTATCTGATTGGCATTGATGCGGAATCCCGTTCCATTACTTTTTTCAGCAGGAATATATCGGATATTTTTAAAATTGGAAACCAGGATGGGTTATTCGACAGAAAGCTTACGGACTTTCCTGAAAGTTTTCAGAATATTATTGATTCGGATATTTATACCTCGCTGGATCGCTTTACTAGGCGTGAAAATGAGACGTATTTTGATAAAATCTTTATTGATGAAAAAGAATATCACTTCTCTGTTTTCAGAAGTGGTGGGTATATTTTCCTTGAATTTGAAGAGGTCCTGATTAATCCTGATAAACGGATCTCCAATAAATATGATAATTTTTATGTGATTGATGATGAACAGGAGCTTTGGAATCATCTTCTGGAAACGCTTTCTAAAGTGGTAAATTATGACCGCACCATGGTCTATAAATTTATGATGGACGGCTCCGGAAAGGTAATTGCTGAAAAGAAAAATGAAGAGATGGAAAGTTTTCTCGGACTTCATTATCCTGAATCTGATATTCCGAAACAGGCACAGGAACTTTATCTTAAAAAAAGGAAAAGAATCTTCAGTAATGTCTATGCAAATCCGGTTCCTATCATAAGTAAAACTCTTAAGGATATTGATCTGAGTCTTTCCGCGTCGCGGGCTATGTCTCCTGTTCATGGGCAGTATCTTAAAAATTCCGGAGTTTCTTCCAGTTTTAGTGTGTCCATTATTATTGATAATCATCTTTGGGGGTTAGTAACCTGTCAGAATGTGGAACCTAAGCATATAGACCTCGAAGATAGGGTGCAGGCCGGAATTTTCACAGCATTGGCTGCCAATGCCTATTCTTCTTTTAAATCAAAAAATGAACTGAATTACCGTCTGGAACTGAATGAAAGAATTTCTCATCTTAAAACGGGATTTTTAAAGCATAATAATCTGTTTGATTCTTTACGGGAGAGCAAAACTGAAATAATGAATTTGCCGGAAGCAGATGGCCTTGCCATTGTATCCGATGAAAATATAATCACTGAAGGAGCAACTCCAGAACTGGATTGCATCAGCAGAATTGTAAACTGGGCTTTGGAAAATACACTTGACAGAATTTATGTCAATCGAAGTTTTCTTAAAAACCACGGGAAAGAACTGGAGTTGTCTGAAAATGCTGCAGGAATTATCATTTATTTCATTGAAAGGGATAAAAATGAGATGTTGATCTGGTTCCGTAAAGAATTTGATGAACATATTGACTGGGCGGGAAATCCGGAAAAGAAAATAGGTGTATTTTCTCAAAATGGAGAAGACAGACAAATGATTTCTCCAAGAACTTCGTTCCGTATTTTTACAGAAAATATTAAAGGGCATTCCAAACGATGGAATTCCAGAAATGTGAGCGCTGTACAGGCGGTAAGGGACCTTATTTTAGAAACGTCTCATAAGAATTATAATGCCATCAAAAGGCTTAATGATGAACTGAAAAAGGTGAATGAAGAACTCGACAGCTTTTCCTACACCATTTCTCACGATCTTGGAACTCCTTTAACAGTGATGAAATTGAATGCACAAATGCTTTTGGGAAATCTTACGGATGGTTCTGAAAAGAGTAAGACAAAAATCAATACCATTATTGAGGAAATTGACAGCATGGCTGAAATGATGAAGGATGTCCTGCAGCTTAGCCGGGCAAAGCATAGCGAAATACAGCTTGAAACCCTGAAAACGGGTCACATCATTCAAAAGATCTCTGATAATGCAAAAATCACTTACGGAAGTCCGGAAAGTGAAATTACCATTAAGGAGTGTCCGGATGTTTTGGCAGATAAAACAATGCTTCATCAGGTGTTTCTGAATATCATCAATAATGCAGTAAAATATTCTTCTCATAAAGAGCAGCCTAAGGTAGAAATTGAAGGAACGGAAGATGGGCAAACCATTGTATACAGGATTTCTGACAACGGAATTGGTATTCCTGAGGAGGAAAAACATAAGATGTTTAAAATCTTCAACAGAATGGATAACGCAAAGAAATTCAAAGGAAACGGAGTAGGACTTTCCATTGTACATCGTATTATGAAAAGGATAGGCGGAAATATAGATTATAAGAGCAATAAAGATGGTACATCATTTATTTTAACGTTCAAAAAACCTTACATTTGAGAAACTTTTAAAATGTTATTATGGTATCAGAATATCTTAAACAAAACACAGCAGACTATCACGATGCAGCGGAAAAACTTTTTAATTCTGAAAAGATTTTTAATAAAACCTTCACTTTAGAAGATTATAAAAAGATCATCCATACCAACTATCTGATGCTTCTTCACAGTGAAGATAAAATATTCAACAGTCTTTTTGATAAGTATGCTGATAAACTTCAGCTTGCGGAAAGAAAGAAACTTCCTCTTATCGAAAAGGATCTTGCAAGCCTTTCTCTGGAAAATCAATCAGCATCCCACTCCCTTGAATTTGAAAATGAACATGAAGCTTTAGGAGCAATGTATGTGATTGAAGGTTCTACGCTGGGCGGAAATGTGATTACTAAACAGCTTTCTAAAACAGAAGGTTTTGATGCAGTGACTTTTAACTTTTTCGGATGTTATCAGGAGAATACAGGACCGATGTGGAAGAATTTTAAGGAGGTTCTGGATACTGAAGTGGCAGAGGAAAAGTATGATGAAGTGCTGTCTGGAGCGAAAAAGCTGTATAGTTTTTTACTGAATGTCAACTAATTCCTTTTAATTCTAATAAAATTTCTGAAAAATTGCTCATTTTTTCAGGATTTATTAAATTTGGGAAGTTTCAAATTTAAATAGTAACTCAACAAATAAATAATTAAAAAAGTAACAATATGAAAGTAACTGTAGTAGGTGCAGGCGCTGTAGGAGCAAGCTGTGCAGAATACATCGCGATGAAGAACTTCTGTTCAGAAGTAGTTTTGGTAGATATTAAAGAAGGGTTTGCTGAAGGTAAGGCAATGGATTTGATGCAAACAGCGTCGCTTAACGGATTCGATACAAAAATTACCGGAACAACAGGAGATTACAGTAAAACTGCAGGTTCGCATGTAGCAGTAATTACTTCAGGGATTCCTAGAAAACCTGGAATGACAAGAGAAGAATTGATTGGTATCAATGCTGGTATCGTGAAAGAAGTTACTGAAAACTTAGTAAAACATTCTCCAGAAGTAATTATTATCGTAGTTTCTAACCCAATGGATACTATGGCTTATTTGGTACACAAAACTTCAGGTCTTCCTAAGCACAAAATCATCGGAATGGGTGGTGCATTAGACTCTGCAAGATTTAAATACAGATTGGCTGAAGCATTAGAAGCACCAATTTCTGATGTTGACGGTATGGTAATCGCTGCTCACAGTGATACAGGAATGCTTCCATTATTGAGCAAAGCTACAAGAAATGGAGTTCCAGTGACTGAGTTCTTAAGTGAAGATCAACAAAAATATGTTATTGAAGAAACTAAAGTAGGAGGTGCTACTCTTACTAAATTATTAGGAACTTCTGCTTGGTATGCGCCAGGTGCAGCTGTTTCTGTAATGGTTCAGGCAATTGCTTGCGACCAAAAGAAAATGATCCCTTGTTCATTAATGCTTGAAGGAGAATACGGTCAAAATGATATCTGCTTAGGTGTTCCTGCTATCATCGGAGCAAACGGAGTAGAATCAATTGTAAATGTAACATTAACTGCTGAAGAGCAATTGAAATTCGCTGAAGCTGCTAATGCAGTAAGAGAAGTGAATGGAGATCTTAAATTCTAATTACTGAATTTTATATAGGAAACGCCGCGCCCGGAGGGCGCGGTGCTTTATTTTTTCAAAATTGTTTTAACTCTTACATGAAACCCCCTATTTATTAATTCCTCTAAAGTTAATCTAAAATTAACCAAGCTAAAAAAAGGTAATGAGTCAACAAAATTTTTATTTTTACTGACTATTATAGCATAAGTTATTGTGTAGTTATCCGTTTTAAAATCTTTGTCTTCAAGAGGAATCAATTCTCTATTTTCTTTCAAAAACTTCCTTATATTTTTTCTAAATATTTTATCTTTTTGCAATGAATTAGAAGAGACTTTGCCTTGAGAAAATAAATGACTTAAAGTAGAGGAGCTTTCTCTGATTTTAATATGAATAAGTTCTTTATTTGATTTATTAAAAACATCACATACTTCAATTTGAGATCTACTTATATCAGATTTTATTAATTTTTTATCAAAAAGGATATAATTTTTATTGGACATAGCTAATTCTTCATTATAAATTCCTTCATCATATTGGCTTTTAGTTTTTGCCCTTAAACTTTTTAAACAATCTATAAAATGGGATTCTGATTCTTCAATTTGTGAACAATAATTATAAATATCTTCATAATAATTTTTACTTATTCTATACCAATTTGAAGAAGTGAAAATATATTTAAATCCATTGAATTCAGTTTCATAATTTATAAAGTGCCAAAGTTTATTATGAAATATATCTTCGGTTGTAAATTTAATGTAAATGTTTTGATTAACTAGTTTTTCCCAGTTCTCAAATTCAAAATGATCTTTAAATTTATAAGTATAAAAATTGGCTATATCAAACTCTGTAAACTTTTCTCCTTTAGGAGTATATGATAAGTATTCAAATTTTTCCCAATCTATAAGGTACGGAGGAGCTAAGTGTATGGTATCATCTTTAATATTTAAAGAACTTATTAAATTATCTCTTAACTTTTCAATGATAATCGGATCTTTTTCAGGTTTAATATTATCAATCCAATCAAACCTCTCTTTATATTCATTTGATACATAGGAACTATATAGGCTTTTTAAAATATTGGGAACTTTGGACATTCTAATTCTAGGAGAAATATGTATACCATCATTTCCTGTGATAATATTTCCATATAAATTTTCTTTAACAATTTTTGGCTCACCAGTAACACCCTTAATTAGGTCTCGTAATATATCAATTTCAAAATGAGATGGGCTTCCCTTTTTTGAAGCTTGAGTTTTTGTAAGAAGATTTAAGTCACCAATATTAGCTTTATCAACACTTATTAATTTATCAGCATCAATTATATTTAATGCTGTTTTCAACCCAAATTCTCTTTCAATGCATTCATCTTTCAACAATGATTTACCATAACCAAAACAAATGGCAAATATTCTATTATTTTTTTTAAAAAATAATACGGCTTTGTTCGATGTATTATTAAGTCTGGGAATATCGTCTTCACATACTGACTCTAATAACGCTTTCCATTCAGGTTCAGTTGACTTTTCTTTTCCAATAATTATAATTCCATCTTCTTCAAGGCTGTTTTTTAATTTATATCTTATAACATCATTAGATTTTATAAGATTATTATAATTTTTGAATTTATCCTTTATTAAGAATATAGCTAGTTTCTTAGTTATATCTTTTCTCATATTCAATGATTTAAATGGTTATTTTCAAATATAATTAAATTAGATTATAAAAAAATACGGGAATCCATAGCGAACTTTCAAAGTAGTTTCGGCGCGGCCTTTGGCCGCGCCGAAACTACTTATTAATAATATTCAATATATTTTAGTTTAATATTTCTTATCAATCAACCCTATTAACCACAGCAATAGCCATCCCATCATGTTCTTTCGCTCCAACGGTCTGAAGAATTGTGGTTGTGACGTTTTCAGTGGTACTTAATAATTTATTTAATCTTTGAACTCCCTGTACTTTCTCATCCTGGCTATTGGCATCGAGAATCTTTCCTTCCCTGATTACATTATCCAATATAATAATTGTTCCGGGACGTGATAATTGAAGGGCATATTTGAAATATTTTGTGTAAGGAGGTTTATCTGCATCAATAAAAATCATATCAAATTTTTCATTGTCGTCCTTTACCATTTGAGGCAAAATATCCAATGCTTTACCAATTCTAAACTCTACTTTGTCTGAAAGTCCTGCATTTTCAATGTTTTGTTGAGCAACTTTTCCATGATGCTGATCTACTTCTATTGTAATGATTTTACCTTCTTCTGGTAAGGCACGGGCCAGCCAGATTGTACTGTAGCCCCCTAAAGTTCCCAGTTCCAAAACTTTTTTTGCGTTACATGCCATCATCATTACCTGTAGAAATTTTCCTTGATTAGCAGAGACACTGTGTTGAGGTAGACCTTCTGTGTCGAGAGATGTAATCGTATCTTTTAGTACTTGATCTTCAGGAGCAAGTAAATCACTGATGTAATGGTCAATTTCTAAAAAAAAATCTGTTTTCATAGTATAAAAATTTAAGTGAAATCAATCCTTACTGATTGATTATAGATAGGTGAATTTTAAAATAGGAGATGACCTCAATAAAAGTCATAATATAAACTCCACTCCGCAGTCTCCTTATTCTTTGCAAACATGAGACTGCCACTGTCAATCACATTCAAGTTAGCCTTACCATCTGAAGAAATCTGAAAAACAAACTCAAAACCTTCTCCAAAGCCGTCTTTAAATCCAATACCGGGTTGGCAGAATGATGGATAACCACCCAGTTTAGTGCTGTAACAGTGATTAATAATTTGAAAATAGCTGTCGAAAAGTCCTTCTCTTTCAAGGGTAAGGATTTCAGAAATTAAGTTATAATCAATATCTTCAATTCCGCCGCCATCCCATAAAGGCGCGTCTTTAGTGTATAGCTGAGAGCGTAAAGGGAATGGTTTTAAATAGGAAACAGGGCTTTGTAAATCTTTGATGATGATATCTTCCAGATTATCATATTCTCTGATAAGCCAGTTGTCGCCCATTTTTTCAAAAGTTTCCGGGAAATCCTGAGAAATAAATACAGTAATCAGTTTTTTATCCTTTATCAGGTCTGGTACAAAGGGTTGGTTAGGGAGATAAAGCTGGATGAGTGGCATCATCGGATCCCCATTTCTATCCAAAGGAATCTCTTCGTTTTCAGCATAAGTAAATACGCGTCCGATCCATGATTCTTCCAAAACATTCAGAGGCCTGAATCCGCCGGTAAAAAACTCTGTAGCTGGTCTTTCTATCTGATCTTTTATTTCCCTAATTCTGTTATCCATTTTTGTGATAAGGTATTAGTCTTCTTCTTTAAAATCTTCCATCATCAAATTATGATATCCATTGTATTCCGCTTTTTCTTCATTTGTAAAAGCATCAAGTTCCAATGTGAGATTTCTGGCTTCTAGAGTTGAAATTTGTTGATTATGCTGGGTAAATGCAAAACATCCGAGATAGGAAATTCCACTGTCCTTTAATTCTCTTATCTTCTTACTCAGCTGCTGTTGGTTTAGAACTCCACAAGTAAGCGCTGCTTCTTTTATTTCGGCAATAGTCATGGTGATTGTTGATGTTGAGTCAAAGATAAAAAATTGAAGAAGGATAAAGAAATTAATGTTGAACAGGTTACATTTTAAATTTCAGCAATTTTATCAAATAGCTTAGGATAATTAACAACCAAACCATTCTCGTCCACTACAATATCCGATTTAAAATCGGTCTGCAGATTGTCATAATGGTAAGTGTAAGGAGCAATTCTGGTGTATTGCTGAGTAACTGGTTTTACAATATTACTTAAAACATCAATATAAATCACCTTAATTTTCTGAGTATCATTTTCAGCCAGCTTTAGATTGTTAATAGGTAAAGTATTGGTGAAAGGAGTTAAAGAAATATCAATAAAGCTAAAGTCTTTAAAATCAGGGTTAATTATATTGTTGATTTTCCATTCATCCTGATATTTTTTTCCTGTGAGTATATTTTTAACCGTATTGATTTCAGATTCAATCGTAAATTCCTGAATATTCCAATCAGGATCAATGATTAACCGATATTCTACAGTATACATGTTATTTTCATAACAGCCAATAATTTTGGATGTTACAACTGAAGCTTTTCCGTTTTTTTTAAGGTTGAAATATTCCAGTGATTGAAAAGCAATTCCTTGCCAGATCAATGTTTTCATTCTGTTTTTGGTTTATTGTGGTTGTATTTTTAGGGTCTTAGGCTAAGAAATTCCGGTTACTGGAAAATTCTCCGTTTCCTGATCCTGCTTAAAGTTTCTCTTGCCACTCCCAGGAATGATGCCAGTTGGGTAAGAGGAACGCGTTGCAGCATTTCAGGATATCTTTTTTCAAGATATTCCAGTCTCTCCTGAGCTGAATACAGTTTGAAAAGATTAGAAAACTCTTCCTGTTTAGAAGCAAACTGACGAATGCAGTGTCGCCCCAGTGATTCTATTTCGATGTGCTGCTCTGCAATGGTAAACAGTTTTTCTTTATCAAAAATCACAACATGCAATTCTTCACAGGCAGCCATATTGAATTCCGAAGGTTTCCCGCTCCCAAAACTGCCGATATGGGTAGCAATTTCATTTTCAAAGAAAAAATTGGTGTTTTTTATTACGCCGTCTATTTCATAATAAGATTTACAATATCCTTTATCAATGTAAAATAAAGATTTACATACTTCACCTTCCTTCAGTATCCATTCATTCTTTTTGTATCGTTTTTCAGTGAGAGCAGGTTGAAGTAAATTCCAGCTTTCATCTGAAAATGGAGTAAGAGAATGGATGTATTTCAGGAGGTTTTCCATAGTGCATATTTTGGAGAAGTAGTAAGGTATTTCAAAGATGCATATTTTTTACCAAATATCATATCTGCTGGGAGCTATTATCAATAGGGTTGCATTCTTTTTCGTAATTTCATCCAATCAAAATAAATGGTAAAAGATTAATTGATTGATTCATTATGATAAAAATACTCTTCACTTTGTTCTTTATTCCTGTTGTTTTTCATGCCCAGCAAACGGCTCATCAGGATCCTGAAATCATCAATTATGTTTCACAGGTAAGTACAGATTCTCTGAAAAGCCATATCAATTCCCTGGTGAGTTTTGGAACGAGACATACCATGAGCTCAACTACAGATCCTAAGAGAGGAATAGGAGCTGCCAGAAAATGGGTGCTGAAAAAGTTCAATGATTATGCTAAAAATGCTGGTGGAAGAATGGAGGTTTTTCTGCAGAATCAAACGATCCAGCCGGATGGAAAAAGAATTGACCGTCCTACCGATTTAGGAAATGCCATTGCGATTATCCATGGAACAGATCCCAATGATAAAAGGCTTTTTATGATGAGTGGACATCTGGATTCAAGGGTAAGTGATGTGATGAATAGTAAAGATAATGCTCCAGGAGCCAATGATGACGGAAGCGGAGTGGCGGCACTTATTGAAAGTGCAAGAATATTAAGCAAATCTAAATTTCCTGCAAGTATTGTATTAGTGGCTTTTTCCGGAGAAGAACAAGGATTGTTGGGATCAAAAATGTTGGCTGAGAAAGCAACTAATGAAGGCTGGCAACTGGAAGCTTTGCTGAATAATGATATGATCTCCAATAATCTCAGCAGTGATACTCATTTAACCAATACTCATCAATTAAGAGTCTTTTCCGAAGGCCTTCCTCAGTATGAACTGGATCAAAAAGCTCAGGATATCAGAAAATTCGGATTAGAAAATGATGGCGAACCAAGACAGCTGGCAAGATATATTAAAGAAATAGGAGAACGGTATGTTGATCATCTACAGGTTAAATTAATCTATAGAAATGACCGGTTTTTGAGAGGCGGAGATCATACTCCATTTGTTGAAAAGGGATTTTCTGCTGTACGACTGACGGAATTCAATGAAAACTTCAATCATCAACATCAGGATATCAGGAAAGAGAATGGAGTGCAGTATGGAGATTTACCGGGATTTATGGATTTTGACTATTTTAAAAAGAATGTAGGCGTGAATATTGCGGTTCTTGCTAACCTGGCAAAATCGCCTTCAAAACCGGAAAATGTAAAAATAGAAGTCACCAAGCTTACCAATTTTACAGATCTTTCCTGGGAAAAACCCAAATCAGGGGAAATAACAGGTTATTATATTCTAATGCGTGAAACAGACACTTCTGTGTGGCAGAAAAAGATTTTTACCAAAGAAAATACAATCAAGTTGCCCTATTCTAAAGATAATTATTTCTTTGCTGTACAAGCCGTAAATGCTTCCGGGAATGAAAGTCTGATCGTTTTACCTAAAATCAAATAAAAGAAATTTAAACATCAATAGGAGCGGGCTATTATCCTGAGCGTTGTAGAAGAATGCCCGCTTTTATCATTTATTCTATATCCAGTGTCATAAAAAGAGCAATTTCTTCGGAGTTATCGTATAATCTCGTATTCACTCCGGTGATATTGAAGCCCATTCTTCTGTAAAACTGTATCGCAGGATAGTTCGTATTCTGAGTTTCAAGTTCAATAACCCTGCAGTTCAGTTTCCTGGCTTCCTTGATGGTATTTTTAATCAGCATGATCCCTAACCCCTTTCTTCTGTATTTTTCATTAACCAGAAGGTTTTCGATATAGAAACTATTGTTCCATATTCTGTGTTCACCAATGATCCAGCCTTGAAGTTCACCATCTGCAAAAACTCCGAAAGAAGAGTCTTTTTCGATAATGGTATTGAGCTCATCAATGTCGTCAGAACAGGTTTCCCAAACTTTAGTGTAGGATAATCTTTTTTCTCTCATACTAAACTCAAAAGAATCGTTGAACTCGATTGAAGAAATAGAGTAGATGATATCTGTTGAATATCCGTTATGACCCCAGCTTAAACTAGGGTTGGAAGTTAGCTGTTGTAGTTTTTTTATTTCCACGGAAGAATATTTTATTGAATTTCAGTACAAATTTCCACGAGGTAATTATTAGGATCTTTGATGTATGCTGTCTTTTGTCCCCAAGGTTTTACAGCAATATCTTCGTACAGAACAGCTCCGTTTTTTATTGCTTTTTCTACTAAGGTTTCTACATCATCTGTGACAAATCCCAGCTCAATTCCAAAAGGTTTTTCTTCCGTTTTTGAAAGCATAAATCCTTTTTTAATATTGGAGCCGGCTAATTCAACAGAGGCAAAAGACAGCGTAGTTTCTCCTGTAACCAGTTCACCATAGTCTTTTTCCGGAGTGATGAATTTGATCTCAGCATTGAAAGTGTTTTGGTAGAAATTCATTGATGATTCTACATCTTCTACATACAGAATAACATATTTAAACTTAATCATAACTATTATATTTAGAGGCGTTTTTTGAATTAAACTTGTTTTATTTTTTACTTAAAATATATTCTTCATCCACCATCAACTCAATATTAGGACCATTTTGAGGATAATATTTTAATCCTTCAAGATGACCAAAATGAAGCGGATATTTTTGAGTAAGCTGTCTTACTTTATCTCCAAACGAATTAAGATTGACTGTTTGAATTGAATCTTTTTTCTGACGACCATTGGTAAAGAAAAGCATCAGGTTACAGTGATTGTAGAAATCATAATCGTTATAATAGAATACATTGAGGTTTTCTTCACGACAGATAGAACCCAGGTCATTAATGAAGAATTCTTTATCAGATAAAGGCAGGTTACAATCAATTCTTATGGAAAGATTTTCAGCATTATTTTTTTTGAGATCTGAACCTATAATCTGTAGAAAACGGTGTTCATTATTTCCCATATTTTCTCCTTCAGTATGATAGGCTTTGGTAGAGAGTGATTTAAATGGGATACTGAAATCTAATATAATAGCATGTTCACGAATCAATAATTCTTCTATTTCAAGAGCCAACTGGAAATAAAAATCAAAAAGAACATATCCTCCAATGCTGATGATGAGTTGATTCTCGTTGATATTAAGATGTAAAAAAGCTTTCTTAAACTGGGTTTTCAGTTTTTCCAATTTTACAATAAAATCATCTGCATTCTCAACCTGAACTCTTGCAGCCAATTCAGCAGCATTATCTGCATGACCTCCATATCCTTCGAAAAACTTAAAAAATCTGAAATGATATAAACTTTCAGGAAATTTAAAATACCAGTAGGCTCCTAAAATCATGATGAATTGTGTTGAGAATTGAATAAAGATCAAATTTAAATAAAAATTCACGTTCTAAAACATTCAAAACCCCTAAATTTGTGAACAATAAAATTTTACTTGGATGCTTAGGAACATTTCAATTGCGGCAGCTACTTTTTTGTCCGTAGTTACAATCAATGCACAGAAGAATAGAAATTCTCAACTGGAAAGACCCAAATTGGTAGTGGGTCTGGTAGTAGACCAGATGCGTTGGGATTATTTATACCGTTTTTACAATAAATATGGAAATGACGGTTTCAAAAGACTTTTGAATACAGGATATTCTTTAAATAACGTACACATTCCTTATGTTCCTACCATTACGGCTTTGGGACATACTTGTATCTATACAGGATCAGTACCTGCCATTCACGGGATTGCCGGAAACGACTGGACAGATAAGGAAACAGGTAAAGGAGTATATTGTACGGCGGATGACAGCGTTCAGCCGGTAGGAACAACCAATACAAAAACAGGAAGCCACTCTCCGAAAAATCTTTGGTCTACAACAGTAACTGATGAATTGAGACTAGCAACCAATTTCCAGGGAAAAGTAATTGGAGTTTCTTTAAAAGACAGAGCTTCCATTCTTCCTGCGGGTCACACACCCAACGGAGCTTTCTGGTTTGATGACAGTACAGGAAACTTTATCACAAGTACATGGTATATGAATGATCTTCCTCAGTGGGTAAAGTCATTTAACTCTCAGAATTTACCGGAAAAATTGGTTGCTAACGGTTGGAATACTTTGCTTCCGATCAATCAGTATACAGAAAGTGCACCGGACAATTCTCCTTGGGAAGGATTATTAGGAAGTGCAAAAACACCTACATTCCCTTACAGTGATCTTGCAAAAGATTATCAGACCAAAAAAGACAACATCCGTTATACACCTTTCGGAAATACGCTGACACTAAAGTTGGCTGAAGCTTCTGTAGAAGGTGAAAAGCTGGGTGGTGATAATATTACAGACTTTTTAGCCATCAATTTGGCTTCTACGGATTATGCAGGACATAAATTCGGTCCGAACTCCATTGAAGTAGAGGATGTTTATATCAGATTAGATCAGGATTTAGCACAATTCTTCAATTATCTGGATTCAAAAGTTGGAAAAGGAGAGTATACAGTTTTCCTTTCTGCTGATCACGGTGGAGCGCATTCTGTAGGATTCTTGAAAGAACATAAAATCCCGACAGGTTTCTTTGGAGAAGGTGCAGAAAAGAATCTTAACCAAAAATTAAAAGATAAATTCGGGGCTGATAAATTGATTAACGCTATCGATAATTACCAAATCTATTTCGATAGAAAAGTATTGGAAGACAGCAAACTTGAATTGGATGATGTAAGAAACTTTGCCGTTAAAGAACTGGAAAAAGATCCTACTGTTTTATATGCAGTTTCTGTAGATAGAGTTCAGGAATCAAGCATTCCGGAGCCAATCAAACAAAGAATTATCAACGGAATCAACAGACAGAGAAGTGGTGATATCCAATTAATCTCTCACGATTCTATGCTTCCGCCATATTCTAAAACAGGAACTACTCACAGTGTATGGAACTCTTATGATTCACACATTCCATTGATCTTTATGGGCTGGGGAGTTCAGCACGGAGAAAGCAACAAGGCTTATCATATGACTGATATTGCACCTACTGTTTCTTCATTATTGAAAATCCAGTTCCCAAGTGGAAGTGTTGGAAATCCAATCACTGAAGTTATGGGTAAATAAACAGAATAACATACACAAAAAAACATTCCAACTTTGGAATGTTTTTTTGTTTTATACAAATTATGAAGCTCTTATAATTTGTTGAATCTCCTTTTGAAGCTTTTTATTCTGCTTTCTTATTTTTAAAATAAAATACAGTAAAAGAGAAACCAAAATTCCAGCAATAGCAAAAGACAGAATATTCATATAATGGTACTGAGATTTCAGTTTTTGTTTTTTTGCGGAGGTTTCTTTATTATGATTATTTATGACCTGGTTAATAGAAGATAACTCGTTTTGCTTTCTCTTAAACCGCATTTCAAAATATTTCTTATTGTATAGTTGATATAAATCCTGCTGCTCCATGGCGAGATAATTGTTTGCCATTTCGTTATAAATTCCTTCATTCAAGATAATGTCTCCTGTATTTTTACTTAGGTTTTCAGCTTTTATCAAAAGATGGATAGCGGTTTTATTATCATGCTTTTGTTTATAGACCTCAGACATTCCTTTTAAAGCGAATGCTTCCAGACTTTTGGCATTATTTTGCTGAGCACAGTCTATGGACTGTAAAAATGCCTGTTGGGCCTTATCAATGAGATTAAGGTTAAGATAGCAATAGCCAATATTATAATAAACCACACTCATATTGGAATAGGAGGTTTTCTTTACAGGTACTTTTTCAAAATTTTCTATGGAGATCAGAAACTTTTCCAGGGCAATTTCAGAGTTGGACTGACTTTTATAAATCATTCCTTTTATGGCATAGATTCTAGCAGTTTCGGCATATTTTTCAGTGGCTCCCTCAGGTAGTTTTACCAGGTATTGATCTGCTTCATTCAGTGTTTCAAGACTCTTGCTGAAAAGCTCCATTTGCTGATATTGTATAGCAACAGAGACAAGCACACTCACCTGGCTTTTGATATCATTGGTTTTCTGTGAAAGTTCTTTGGCCTTTAAAATGTACATTAAAGATTCTTCGAAATTCCTTTTGGCAACATTGGCTGTTGAAAGAAGCATATAGATCTCAACAGATGTTTTGAGATCATTATCTTTTTTCAGTAGTTGCTTTCCAATGTGAATGGCTTTATCAGGATTGTCATAAATTTCAAGTTTGGCTTTTTTTAACAGGGAAGTATACGAAGTGTCCTGACCTTTTATAAAAATAAAGGCCAAAAAGATTAATGAGAAAATGTTCAATCTTAGTTTCATGATACTTTACTTTTACTGATTTCCTGAATGTAAGCATTAGGAGATATTCCGGTAACTGATTTAAAAACAGTGGTAAAGGCACTATGTGAAGAAAAGCCTGAGTATTCTGCAAGATAACTTACCTTATAATTAAGAAAAGTAGGATCTGTTTTTAATAGTTGAACGATGTGGTTGATCCTTAGCTTATTAATATATCCATTGAAATTTTTTTCCTTGTTATTATTGATGACTTCTGAAAGATATTTGGTATTAACCTCCATTTGAGCAGAAAGCATAGATAATGACATATTTTTGTTCAGATATCGGTCAGATTGTTCAAATTCTTCTAGTTTTTGAAGGATTTCTTCTTCTTTTTCTTTGGAAATTTTATTGGAATTCCTTTCTGTCTCAGTACTTTTTGCTAAGTCAGTAATTGGATGGACCATTTGTTTTTGTTGGCTGTTCTGTCTTTCAAAGAAATCAAATTGCTTTTTTAAATCTTTATTTTTGTTTTTAATAACCAGAAAATAGATCAATAGTCCAATGACAATCACAGAGAAAATGAAAGTGGAAGTCCAGAACGATTTTAAATAATTCTGCTTTTCAAATTCAAGGGTCTTATTTTGATTGGTTTCAACCAGTTTTACAATATACCGTATTCCTTCTTTTGTGCTTGAATCTGTTTTTGATCTTAGATCATTATAATATTTATTGTATTGATGGTATTTGATATCATCATGGAGCGCAAAATAAGTCCGGGATAAAGATTCGTAAATTTTGATCTTTATATTATTAAAAGGAAGATCTTGAATCAATGACAGTCCCAGTTCCAGTTTTTGAACTGACGTTTTATAATCCTGTTGTAAGAAATAAAAACGAGATAGGTTTTCATAAGCTAAACTGAGTAAAAATGGCTGATTTTTCTGTTTTTCAAGTTCAGAAATTACATTTTCTATAATTTTTTTATATTCTTCCAGTTTATTTTGTTTCATTAAATAGGAAGAACGGAAAATCTTATTTTCTGTTTTAATAATTTTATTTTCCTCATTATCATTATCAATATACTGATCGCTTTTGTTAAGGTTTTCTAAGGCATTGGAATAATCTCTACTGATTCCCAGATTCAAAGCCTGAAGCTGATAAAGTTTTGCAGTGGTAATCCTTAATTTGGGATCATTGCTTTTCAGAAGCGTTTGATCTGATAAAAGATGAGTAATAATCTGTTTAGACTGATTATATAATCCCAAGTTCTGATATTGGTCTGCGAGATTATAATCCTCAAAAACCCGCATAAAATAAGAAATATCTTGGTTTTGATCCGGATTTTCTTTCTGGGAAAAGCTATTGACAGACTGCATATAGTCTCCCTTCATGGCAAAAGCTTGTGAAATAATGTTTTGAAGTACGATTCTATCCTCTACATCCTGATCACTTACCAGAAGCCCTTGGGTGTAGCTGATACAGTCGTCAGGATTTTGATATAATTTCTGAATTGCCTTATCAGCAATAATAGTAAAGTCAGGACCAGATTGCCCGCTGATAATAGAGAAGCATAACGTGAGGATCAGCAGGAAAATTCTTCCTCTGTTTTCAATCATCTTTCTGAATAATAATTTATTTTTCATGTATTTCTTAACGACCTACCCGGAAATCGTCTTCAAAATTGATTTTGTTCAAATGTTTGGTTATTAGGGTTTTATATTTTTTATTCTTTTAAAATTCACGAATTGTGAAAGCCTATTTCTTTTGCCTAGTCAAATATAATGTTAATATTGTTTCTGTTGGTTTTTAAAATTAAATATAATAATATATGAGAAATTTTTACAAAATGTCAATTAAATTACTTGCTGTTTGTTTCTTTTTTAATTTTAATATAGTTGAGGCTCAGCTTTCGGTAATGGGACTTGGGAATTATAATGTCGGTTCGGTTTCTGATAAAGGAGTGGTAAGCATGCAGACTACTGGTGGTGGAATATTTATGTGGACAGCAAATACAGGAATTGTACAAATAGGGACGATATCAAACGGATATCCGGCAGCTGGAAAAACGGTTGTTTCTAATGACGGAATGAAGATCGCATCCTCAGTCACAAATACTGTGACAAACTTTAATGAGATTTCAACGTATGATGTGAGCTCTGCTACATGGACTAATAGAGGTGGACTTGTGCCCACTGGTTGGGATGGCAGTGTAAGTTCTACATGGGGAATGTCTCCTGATGGCAGTGCAATTGTAGGACTGGGGTGGCTTACCGCAGCAAATGCCCATGCTGTAAAATGGGATGCAACAAACGGAGTGGTAGATCTAGGGAGTATGGTGAGCGGACGAAGCTCGAGAGCCAACGCAATAAGTGCAGATGGAACTGTTGTGGTAGGATGGCAGGATGAGTCTACAGGAACAAGAAGTGGTGCAAAATGGGTAGATGGTGTGGAAAGTTTCATTACAGATAACAACGGAAACAACGTAGGAGAAGCAGGAGCTGTTTCTACAGATGGCAATACAATAATTGGTTCGGCAAATCCAAATCCTTATGTATGGAAGGCCGGAACTGGACTAACATATATAACACACCCCAATGCTTCATTCTCTTTTAAAGGAGGAGCAACCGGAGTTTCGGGGGATGGAACAAAGGTTATTGGATTTTACAGGGCATTTGGAGCTCCGCCAATGTCTGGAGAAGGTTTCATCTGGACGGAAACGGATGGACGTCTTAATCTCAATGACTATGCAACAAGCTTAGGCATTAATACCAATGGGGTAATTATGGGACTTCCTTTGGCTATATCTCAGGACGGAAAAAAGATAGCTGGTATGGGAGTGAATGCGTCCAATCAAATGGTAGCGTTTTATCTCGATCTTACGGGATATTTATCAGTAAACGATGTTGTAAAAGATCAAAATACACTAGGAATTTACCCTAATCCGGTAGTTGATATTTTATATATTAAAGGGACCGGAAATATAGAAAAGGCAGAAGTTTATAATATGGTAGGGCAAAAAGTAAAATCGTTCACAGCTATGGAACATCAGATTGATGTTTCCTTTTTACCAAAAGGAAATTATATAGTACAGTTTTCCGAGAAAGGAGGGAAGCAGCAGAGTTATAAATTCATCAAGAAGTAAAAATTAGCAAATTTTAATAATAGTTATACCATGAATGGTTGTTTTCAATATTGAGAACAACCATTTTTTAAGCACTGAGATGAAAGAGTGGGTTTGTAAGTTTATACTTCACTATTTTCATCTTCAGGTTTCCTTATACCTGTTATAAAATTCATTTTTTGCCTAATACATTTAAAAAACTATCTTTGCAAAAATTTTGGTTTCCAGTATATTGGAATGAAAAGGGAATTGGGTGGAACTCCCAAACTGTCCCCGCAACTGTAAATCGCAATAGAAATTTCTGTAGACAGCCACTGTATAAAACGGGAAGGCACAGAAAGCGAAAGTCAGGAGACCTGCCAGAATAGTAATCAAATAAAACATATTGCTTTCGGAGGAAAAGTAGAAGGATATGGATATAAAAAGATCTCTAGTACTGTTTTTGTCATCTTATGGCGGCTTTCTTTTCGGGCAGGAGAAGGTTGTTGATACTATTTATATTTTCGACAGCCAGATGAACAAGGTGAAGCAGTTTCACCCTGTGAAAACAATTAATATTGAAGATGTAGAAAAGAACTCTAGTAATCTTTCTGAGCTATTAAGGTTTCAATCTTCCATTTATATCAAAGAAAACGGCCGTGGTGCTGTTTCTTCACCTTCTTTCAGGGGAACTTCAGCTCAACAGACAGCTTTTGTTTGGAATGGGATTAATATTAACTCTAATTTTTTAGGTCAGGGAGATATCAACAATATTGCCTTGTTTGGATATGACCAGATTGGAATAAAAGCAGGTGGAGGAAGTGTTACTTATGGTTCTGGGGCTATTGGTGGAAGTATTCACTTGAACAATAACCTTGATTTTAATAAAGGTTTTCATGGTTCTCTGTTTTCAGAAATAGCATCTTTTGGTACTTATAATAATTTTCTCAAAGGCTCGTACAGTAATGATAAATTCAGCTTTAAAGCTTCTGCAAACTATGCTGTAAGTACAAATGATTATGAGGTACCTGAATATGTAGTAGGCAGGACTTCATTTAAGAATATCAATGGAAGATATTACAATACAACCTTTAATATAGGAACTGCTTATAAAATTACGGATTCTCAGACTATTTCATGGCAAAGCCAGATATTTGATGCTTCGCAACATTATGTGATTTACGAGGAAAATGGTAACAGAACAAAGTATAAGGCAAATACTTTGAGAAGCATGATCTCCTGGGATATCAATAAAGTGAATCTCTCCAACAGCTTTAAATTTGCTTATACGGAAGATAATTACAGGTATTTTTCAGATATACATTCGCTTAAATCTAATGGAGCAGAAGGAAAGAATTATATCCTTAAAAACGATTTTAATTATTTTATAACTCCCAAAATCAATATCAATGCAATCGGAGAGTTCCAGGTGAATAAGGCTGAAGGTTATGAGATAGGAAGTGTAAGCCGGAACATAGGATCTTTAGCCGGAATGATAAAATATTTTGTTTCTAAGGACCTACGCTTTGAAGCAGGTATAAAGAAAGATTTTGTAGAAGATATCTCATCTCCGGTTCTGTATTCCTTTTCGGGAAAATGGAATGCTTTGAAATGGTATCATATAGGAGCAAGCTTTTCAAGAAACTTCAGATATCCTACTTTTAATGATCTTTATTGGAAGCCGGGCGGGAATCTGAATTTACAGCCTGAGACCTCCTTAAATATCGATATGGACCATGAGTTTAATTTTGGTGGTTTTAAGATTATTCTTAACCCATATTATATGGATATTAAGGATTTTATCAGCTGGCTTCCTACTTCATACGGATATTGGGCCCCTTTTAATACATACAAATCTGAATTCTACGGGTTAGAATCACAGGTTAGCTGGAATAAAAGTTTCGGCAGACATCGCCTGAAGATTAATGCCGGATATACCTATTCTAAATCTATAAATAAAGAAACCCAAAAACAGATGATGTATGTTCCTTTACATAAAGTAAATGGTTCTATAGATTATAAGTTTGATTTCCTTAAAATCTATGCACAAGGACTGTTTAATGGACTGACTTATACCACAGCAGATGAGAAAAGATCTGTGGCTTTGGATCCTTATTTTATTTTAAATACTGGTATTTCCGCAGATATTTTGAAAAAATATACTCTGGGATTTAAAGTGAATAATCTTACAGATACTATTTATCAGACAGTATACGATTATCCGATGCCAAAAAGAAATTATAGTATTTATGCAACAATTAATTTTTAAATAATATGAAACTGAACAAACTTTTACATCTTCTTTTTGCTTTTACGCTTCTTTTAGGTGTCGTATCTTGTAGTACAGATAACACCGATGAACTTCAACCTAGAATTGATTATAGTGCTGGGTTTCTGATTGCCAATGAGGGAAAATACGGAACACCAAATGCTGAGGTAACCTTTGTTACTTCAGACTTAAGCCTTAAGCAGGATAATATTTTCTCGTTTAACAATGGAGGCAAATTAGGAGATGTTCTACAGATGATTGCTTTCAATGGTAATAATGCTTATTTATTATTAAACAATTCAAATAAGATTCAGATTGTAAACCGTTATAACTTTAAAGCGACTGGTGAAATTACATCCGGACTTAATCAGCCTCGTTATATGGCTTTTGCAAACAATAATATTTATGTAACTAATGATAAATATCAGGGAGATAAATATGTAAGTGTTTATAAAGTTTCAGATAATTCTCTTGTTAAAAAAATTCCTTTTTCAGATACTGTTGAGAGAATTGTAGAAGCAGGTAATAATATTTTTGTACAGAATGCTTCGTTTGGATATGGAAATAATATCACCCTTATTAATACAACTACCAATGAGATTCAGAAGACTTTTTCTGTAAACGGAAATATTAATAAAATCATTTCAAATAATCAGAATGTTTATGCTATAGCAGCTGGAACTACAGATTCTTATATCTATCAGATCTCAAGTACGGGTGATATTATAAAAACTACTACTTTAACAGGAATTGCCGATGCCAAGAATCTGGAGATCTCCAACAGTAAATTCTATTTCAGCTCAGGTAAAAGTGTCTATACCATGGATATGAAACTAGGAACGGTACCTACTTCACCGTTATTTACTGTAGCAAGTAGTTCTGATCCATATTCTGATCTTTATGGATTCAGTGTAGTAAAAGATCTCATTTTTACTTCTGATGCCAATGGATTTAAGCAAGATAGTAAGATTGTTGTTTATAATACATCTGGAGCTATTATTAAAACTTTCTCCGCAGGTATAGCTTCCAATTCAATATATTGGAACTAAAATATATTGCGCTTCGGCGTATATAATATAATTTTTTATTTTTTCATCATTTGTGTTTTTTTCCGGGCGGGTTCTTAGAACCCGCCCGGCTTTGGTATATACCTCATTGAAGCATAAAAAAGCTGGATATTTTATCCAGCTTTAAATATTTTTATTGAGTGAAAATTAGTTCACTTTTAATCCCAGCTTTTCAGCTTCAGCAATTACAAATTTTGTTGCCTCTTCCTTTTCATTAGCAATTTCGCCTTCAAGGATGGCTTCTTTTACCTTTTCCTTTAAAATACCGATTTCACGGCTCGGCTGAAGATTAAACATCTCCATAATCTCTTCTCCTGTAATAGGAGGCTGGAAGTTTCTTACCTGATCTTTTTCCTCTACCTCTTTAATCTTCACCGCCACATATTCAAAGTTTTTCTTGAATTTTTCCTGCTTTTTAGAGTTTTTAGTGGTGATATCTGCCTTACAAAGTGTAAACAGATCTTCAAGGTTTTCTCCGGCATCAAATAAAAGTCTTCTTAAAGCAGAATCTGAAGCGTCATCTGTAATCAGAGCAATAGGCCTGGAAGAAAGCTTTACCATTTTCTGAACATATTTCATATCGTTTCCCAATGGTAATTTCAATCTTTGAAAAAGAGTTTTTACCATTTTAGAGCCTAAGAATTCATGCCCATGGAATGTCCATCCAGTGCCTTCCACAAATTTCTTCGTAGGTGCTTTTCCTATATCATGAAGTAATGCAGACCAACGCAGCCAAAGATTATCCGTATTGATGGAAATATTATCTACTACTTCAAGAGTGTGGTAGAAGTTATCTTTGTGAGTTTGGCCTTCAACTTCTTCAACTCCTTTCAGTTCGATCAATTCTGGAATAATAAGCTTTAAAAGTCCTGTTTGTTCCATTAATTTCAAGCCTACAGAAGGTTTTTCAGATAACATGATCTTATTGAATTCCACCATGATTCTTTCCATAGAAACAATCTTAATTCTTTCTGCCTCTTGTTTAATAGCTTCTAAAGAATTTTCTTCAATAGTAAAATTTAGAGTAGAAGCAAATCGTACTGCTCTCATCATTCTCAATGGATCATCAGAATAGGTTTGAGCAGGCTCTAACGGAGTTCTTAAAATTTCTTTTTCCAAGTCTTCAATTCCGTTAAACGGATCAATAAGCTCTCCAAAATTGTCTTTGTTCAGAGAAATGGCCATTGCATTGATCGTAAAATCTCTTCTTTTCTGATCGTCTTCTAAAGTTCCGCCTTCTACTTCAGGCTTTCGGCTGTTTTCCGTATAGCTTTCCTTTCTGGCTCCTACAAATTCCAGCTCAAGATCTTTATACTTTATCATGGCGGTTCCATAGGTTTTGAATACGGAAACTTTTAATTTAGGATCAATATCCTGAGCTACATTCTGAGCCAGTTCAATACCGCTCTGTTCTGTTACAAAGTCGATATCTGTGGAAGCATTTCTCTTCATCAGAAGATCACGAACATATCCACCAACAATGTATACAGACTGGTTATTTCTTTCTGCAGCTTCAGAAATTATTTTAAAAAGTTTTAAATTCTTATTTTGAGTAAGATTAATTTTCATCGTTTATAATAGCGTCAATTTCTACCAATGTGGATCATTAATCATAATGAGCGTACATTCTACTTATTTTTCCTTCTTCATTAAAAAACATCACTTCTACAGCGTGTTTATCCATGATAGACTTATAAAATAATGCTACAGAACCTACTCCTGCTGTGGAATGAATCAGATTAAAGTGCAGATCCGGAAATTTATCCAGTGCCTTTCTCCAGTATTCACGAACGGCCTCTTTTCCTTTTAAAGAACTTTCTTTTCCTCCGGTAGCCATAACAATCATAGGAGTGGTTATCTCAATATCATCAGAATAGTGGGTGAGGATATCTTCTAAATCATGAGAGTTCCAGGTATTTACCCACATTTGAGCAAATTCTTGATGATTCATAGCATATAATTTTACAAGTTGGATTTTGCAAAGATAGAATTAAAAAAAAGAAATCCTGCCGATATATACAGACAAGACTCTAAAAAATAAACAGATTAATACTGGATTTTTATTCTCTAAGAATTTTTATTCTATTATCGTTCCATATTTTGATAACGGAAGATCCAGAGTATTTCGAAACCTTATCTCTGTCTTCTTCTACGGCATAATCTACGAGGTTGATGATTTCTTGAGAAATATCTGAAAATTTTAACGGACTTTTATCACCACTGAAATTGGCAGAAGTTGATACCAAAGGCTTGTTCAGCTTGGTAATTAGTTTTTTACAAAAATCGTTTTTTACTAATCTGATTCCAATGCTGCCATCTTCCGCTAGCAATTCTTTAGGTAGCCCTCTTGGATTTTCATAAACAATGGTTACCGGTTTTTCGCTTAAATCGATAATTTCCCAGGCCATTTCAGGAACATCTACCAAATCCTGAAGTCTTTTTTCAGACTCTACCAGAATAATCATAGACTTGTTTTTCTCGCGCTTTTTGATGTCAAAAATTTTGTTGACAGCTTCTGTATTAGTCGCATCACAACCAATTCCCCAAATGGTATCTGTAGGGTAAAGAATAGTTCCGCCGGATTTTAATATTTCAATAATAGGTTCCATATTTTTATGTACATTCAAAATAGTGGATAAAGGTAGAGAATCTGTGAATTTTGAACAAAAAATTGGAGATAAAAAGGTTTTCGTATTGGTGTTTTTTTAGGTTTTGGCCAAAGCCAATGGATTGGATATACAATTTAAAAGACGGGCTAAAGCCCGTCCCTAATGATGTTTTTATTTATGTTACTGTTGTCTATGATGAAAAAATATGATGTTGTGTAAAATTACAATGTCGTTTTAAATAATTTTACGCTATTTATCAAATTCAATAGGAATGGGCTTTAGCCCATTCAACAATAAATTAAACTCCATCTGGCTTTAGCCAAAACCTACATTTTAAAATTATATTTTTCAATAAATTCCTGATATTCCTCTGTAAAGCTTTTTTCTGATGCTGTTTTTCCTGATTTTTAATATAATTCCTCACTGCATCTAATTTGGTTTCTGAAACAGAAACTGCAAAGTATTCATCCTGCCATGCAAATTTATCTTTAGTGAGTTGATGTTTATTGATCCAATAAGAAGATTCTCCCTTCAATAATTGTACAACTTTTTCTATATTTTGATTGGATCCTAGGGAAATAAGACAATGACAATGGTCTGAATATCCATTAATCATGTCTAAGAATATTCCTTTTTCTGAGGCGTAGTCTTTGATGTGTTTCCATATCTTTATTCTCAGATCAAATGTATTGAGATAGGGAATTCTATTTCTTGTGGAGAAAACTATGTGAACGTAAATTTTGATAAAGGACATTTGTGTTGTTTTTATCAAAAATAATGTTTTTTTTAATAAGTTTTGGCTAAAGCCAATGGATTGGATATACAATTTAAACGACGGGCTTTAGCCCGTCTCTATTGATGTTTTGTATGTGTAAATTATGAATATATTTATTGCTTATGAATTAAAAATAAGTGTTTGATTATATTACCTACACCATTTCACTGCATTTTATCAAATTCAATAGGAATGGGCTTTAGCCCATTCAACAATAAAGAAAAAATTCTCTTGGCTTTAGCCAAAACTTATTATTTCATTACATCCAGCCCAGTTTAGATAAATACCTTTCCTCAATAATATTCAGGTGATGGTAATTGTGTCCAATAATCAATTTTGCTATGGTTTCCACTGAAATTTCATGTCCATTAGCTGTACCAATATTTTGTAAAGCTTTAGGGTTCATGGTTTCGATTAGAATCTGAGAAGATTTTCTTACCAGTTTGTATTCTTCCAGTAAAGATTCCACTGATCTCTCACTGGCAAAAGACTGATCCGCATATTCATTTTCATCAAATCCGGGAAGGTTATTTTTATCACCTCTGGCAAACGCTAATATTCTGTATTGGAAAACTCTTTCTGTATCAGATAAATGAAGAAGTAATCCTTTCAATGTCCATTTTCCTTCAGCGTAAGCGAATTTTGATTGCTCTTCAGTAAGATTAGAATAAATTCCTACTGTTTTTTCTTCCGATATTTTTAATTCAGTTAACCAATCTCCTGATGGAATCTGGTCTAAATATCTTTGAATGTATTTTTGAAAATCTGTCATGTTGTTTTGGGGTTATAAGTTAAAATGCAGGTACCGGGTTCGAGATGCAGTTTGATGAGGTTCTATTTTTTAGGTATGAAAATATTAGTTACAGTATTTTATTATTCATTACTTATGAATTGCTCCATTCATAGAAATTCACGGAGTCATAGAGTTCAAATCCGCAGGAAGGGTAGAGTTGGTTACCTACATCATTGTTTTTTCCTGTTTCAAGCAGGATTCCACAGGCATTTGAAGCTCTGCACAGTTCTTTTGCTTTTTCAATAAGTTCTTTGGAGTGGCCTTTTCCTCTATGGTTGGCATTAACATACAGATCATTCAATAGCCAATAACGTTGCATTCTGGTGGATGAAAAGATCGGGTATAATTGTACAAAACCAGTTAAGATTCCATTTTCTTCTGAAACAAAAACTTCAGAGTCTTTATTTTCAATTCTTTCCTGAAGAAAATCTGAAGCGGCAGGGATATCGGATGATTTGTGATAGTATATTCTGTACTGATCGAATAGTTCGGCCAGTTGGGGTAAATCTGCAAGGACTGCTTTTCTGGTGTTTTTCATAGGGGTATTAGTGATGATTATAACTTAGAACACGCTTAAGTTTCCATTGGTTATTTTCCAAAATCCATAAATGGGTAAACTTTGCCTGTCCTGCTTTTTTCCATACTCCTTCTTCCATAAAAAAGAAATCGTGATTTCCTTCCTGTATCAATCCATAAAGCGTTTTATCTTTATGTAAAGGATACACTTTCATGCTGTTCCCAACCAACTCCCGTTTCAACTTATTCTTAGAAGCGCAAATATTATTTTTAGCAGATGTAATAAATGCTTTCTTACCTAAAGTAACACCTCCAATGTCATGATAAAATTCAAGATCGTTACTTATGATAGAATCATAATGAGAATGATCACATTTATTAAATCCTACATCAAATATCAGGCTGTCCAGTTTTTTTGCTGTTTTATATAATTCATCGGTTTCTTGTACCTGAGAATATGTAAATTGGCTAAAAACTAATAACAATAAAATATGAATCTTTCTCATTATGTTTTATTTTTTTATGTTAAGAAAATGCTTTTTCCAGATCTGCAATAAGATCATCTGCATCTTCAATTCCAACGCTTAGGCGTACTAGGTCATCAGTAATTCCCAATTCAGCACGTTTTTCAGCCGGAATAGAAGCATGGGTCATTAAAGCAGGGTGGTTCGCTAAAGATTCTACACCACCTAAAGATTCGGCTAAAGTGAATACTCTTACTTTTTCAAGGAACTTAATGGCATCTTCTTTCTTTCCTGATTTGAAAGTGAACGAAACCATTCCTCCCGATTCCTTCATCTGAGATTTTGCCAACTCATATTGAGGGTGAGACTCTAATCCAGGATAAATTACTTTATCTACTGCAGGATGAGTTTCAAGATATTTGGCTACAGCAAGTCCGTTATCAGAGTGTCTCTGCATTCTTAATGCTAATGTTTTAATCCCTCTTAATACGAGGTAAGAATCGTGAGGTCCTAAGATACCACCACTTGCAAACTGAATGAAGTGAAGCTTTTCACCTAATTCAGCATCTTTCGCAATAAGAGCACCTGCAATAACGTCAGAATGTCCTCCTAAATATTTAGTAGCTGAATGCATTACAATATCAGCTCCTAGATCAATTGGTCTTTGGATATAAGGGGTTGCAAAAGTATTGTCTACAGCAACTAAGATATCTTTTCCTTTAGCAATGTCTACTACAGCTTTGATATCTACCAATTTCATCAATGGGTTAGTTGGAGTTTCTACCCAGATTAGCTTGGTTTTATCTGTGATTACATCTGCAATTTTAGAAACATCATCAAAATTCACAAACGTGAACTTCAGCTGATATTTTTCAAAAAGTCTGGTGAACATTCTGTAAGTACCCCCGTAAAGATCATCTACAGCAATCACCTCATCACCAGGGTTTAATAATTTCAAAACGCAATCAATAGCTGCAAGACCAGAACCGAAAGCTAAACCTCTGGCTCCGTTTTCAATACTGGCTAAAGAATCTTCTAACGCCTGTCTTGTAGGGTTAGCGGCTCTTGAATATTCATATCCGGAGTGTACTCCAGGGCTTTTCTGTGCAAACGTAGAGGTTAAAAATACAGGAACGTTTACAGATCCCGTTGCAGACTCATGATGCTGCCCTCCGTGAATTACTTTGGTATTAAAATTCATATTTATATAATTTGATAATTTTAAAATAGGGTAATTTGAAAATTAATTTTTATTGTGGTACAAATATTAGTCCTTTTATTTTCAAATTCTCAAATTACCTCATTCTCAAATTGTTTTTATTTTATAGCTGATTTTACAGCAAACTCTTCCGCAACTTCTTCCAGCCATTGTGCCACATCTTCTTCTCCGGTTGCTCTTTGGTAAGTATTTCCTAGAGAAACTAAAATCTGGTGGATAAACATCTTCATCTGGTCTACAGGCATTTCTTTTGTCCAAAGATCGATTCTTAAAGCCTCCATTGTTTTATCATCCCATACAGAAATCATGGTAGCTTTTGTTTCCTCCTTTTCAACACCTCCATCCTGAGCATTCCATGTAATGTTTTCCGGAACGTGGTTTTCATCAAGCTCTACATCTATCGTAATCTGAGTTTTTCTCATATCAATCTAAAATTTTTTGGCAAAGTTAATACTTCTTCAGCTTATCCAAAATTTCTACGAAATTATCTTCATCATAAAATGGATTATTTGGGGATGAAAACTTTGTCTGCTGGATTGATAAAATCGGAAATGTTTACCTTTTTAAGGATAAGTTTATTCTGAATGAATTCCTAAATATAGATTCCGTATGTTAATCAGGTTTTCCATCCATATTGTTTGAATAATATCCATAAAAAAGACTTTCTGTAGTTACAAAAAGTCTTAGACAGGTATGAAATAACGGTTACTTTGTTACACTAGGCTTATAACCGGATTCGTTAAAAATTTGTGTGGCATCCATTTTTAGAAAGCTTGTCAGCGTCGTGTCAGGCTTTTCTTTAAGGTAAGCTTTACAGATTTGCCATCCGGTAAAAATTCCGATTTGTGGGGAAGACTCATTGTCTATTTCTGTATAGAACTTTGAAAAGGGTCCCGGAGCAATAAAACGCTCTCCCAATCTTGGGTCATCACCAAATAACAGATTACTTTCCACGAAATAATTCCAGATATTGGCTTCATTGTAAGTAGCCCATTCATATTGTTTTTTGGTATAATTCATTTTCAGGTAGTCTGGGGTATCAGGAAGGAATGCATCCTGCAGAATCATTACTTTTCCGTTAAGAATTACCTGATCTATGAATTTTTGATGATCCGGAGATTCCGTTACAATATTTTCGGCAAAAAGTTGAGAAACTTTTGGAACAATGTTCTGTGGATTCATTGATTTCTGAAAATAGAGTTCCAGTCCTTTGTAATGAGCATTGCCATCACCCATAAAACCGGTAATATCTATGAATAAAAGATTTCCTTTTTCATCGTAAAAAATTGGATCTTGAACCATTTGTAATGCTGATGAAAACAGATATACTTTTGGACTTTTAAACTGTGGGAAATAATGCTTGATATGTGAAAATAAACTCTGAAGATCTTTCTGCAATTTAGTCTGATCTATTTTTCCAATAGCTTCCTTATAGATCTTAATTTCTTCTGCATCAGCTCTTCTCTTAGAGAAATCAGCATCAGAAACGGTTCCCTGAAACCACGGAAACTGAGCTTTAAATTGATCCAATGGAACATTAGGATTGTAAAACTCTTTAGAAATATCTGTCATTTCGATTTTTTCGGAGGCATCTTTCACTTCTATTTTCCATTGGTTTTCAGGTTCTTTTTTACAGGAGTTCAACCCCGCAACTAAAATAGAAGAAACGGCAATATATCTGAAAATCTTCATTATTTTTACATTAAGTTTACAAAAGTAAGGATTAAATGGATATTTCATGATGAAATTTAAAATATTTACCGTTCTCATGGGGATTTTCGGCTTAGCTCTTTTACAGGAACAGAAGCTTGAGTTTAAAGATAAAAATCTTGAAAAGGCAGTTGTTGAAAACTTTGATGTAAATAAAGACGGAATAATCAGTCAGGCAGAAGCAGAAGCAGTTAATAACCTGTTTTTGGTTCAAAAAGGAATTAGTTCAGCAGAGGATCTCCATTTCTTTAAAAATGCAAAAATGATTATGTTGGATGATAATGCGATACCTTCCATTGTTATGAAAGATATGGACAAACTAAACCTTTTTTCATGTACAGGATGTAAAGTAGTATTATTTAAAGCTGAAAATCTGAAAAACCTCACTTCTTTATACATGGATAATAATCTTTTGGAGACTATTTCCATGGAAGGAATACCAAAAATTGACCAATTAACATTATCTTTAAATCAGCTAAAAACAATTGATCTGTCTCAGCTTAAAAATCTAAGGAGACTGAATGTGGAACACAATAAAATCCAACACATTGATATTTCCGGAAATCCAGCTTTGCAGACTTTAAATGTAGGCGGAAATAAAATGAAAGAAGCAGATGTCAAGAAAGGATTAAAGACAGATGTTATCATTTTTGGAACCGATGAACAAAACTAATAATATGAAAATAGAAACCCAAAGACTGATTTTAAGAAAGCTTGAAGAAGAAGATGCAGAACGTATTTTCCTTATGGATTCTGATCCTGAGGTGATGAAATATATTGGTATACCGGTATCTACGGATATCAATGAATCTAAACATGTTATCAAAATAATCCAGAAGCAATATGAAGAAAACGGGGTTGGAAGGCTTGCCGTTGTTGAAAAAGAAAGTGGAAAGGTTATTGGTTGGAGCGGATTGAAATTATTGACCAAAGAGACAAATGGTCATCAGAATGTCCTGGAACTAGGCTATCGTTTTTTACCAGAATCTTGGGGAAAAGGATATGCTGTGGAAGCAGGAATAGCTTCTCTGGATTATGGATTTAATGAACTGAATGCAGAGGTCATATATGCCTATGCCCATTCTGAACATGAAGTTTCCAATCACATTTTAAAAAAGCTTGGATTTGAGAAAACAGGTGAGTTTGAAGAACCGGATGGCATTTGCTTTTGGTATGAATTGAAAAGAGAGAAAAAATAAGCGGATATGATACTTGAAACTGAAAGACTGATTTTAAGAAAACTTGAAGAGAGAGATGATGAACGCATGTTTCTTATGGATTCCGATCCTGAAGTGATGAAATACCTTGAGCCTCCTGTAAAAAACAAAGAAGAATCAAAGAAAGTGATCAGAATGATTCAGAAACAATATGAAGAAAATGGAGTAGGAAGACTGGCCGTTATTGAAAAAGAAAGCGGATTGTTAATAGGATGGTGCGGATTAAAACGATTAAAAGAACCTATCAATGGGTATGTAGAAACTCTGGATTTAGGTTATCGTTTTATCCCTGCATTTTGGGGGAAAGGATATGCGTGGGAAGCAGCAAATGCTACTCTGGATTATGGTTTTAAAGAATTGAAAGCAAATATTATATACGCTTATGCTGATTCAGCAAATGCAGGTTCCAATTATATCTTAGCCAAATTGGGCTTTGAAAATACAGGACAATTTGAAGATTCAGGCGTTAAGTGTTCTTGGTATGAACTAAAACGTGAAAAATATATTTAATGATCACCATAAGAGAGGAAGAGGAAAAAGATTATGAGAAGGTTTTTATACTTATAGAAGAAGCCTTCAGGGATATGGAATATAGTGACCACCAGGAACATTTCCTTGTTGAAAAATTAAGAAAATCTGAGGCATTTATTCCTGAACTTTCATTAGTTGCAGAAGATGAAAATAGTATTATTACCGGACATATTTTGTTTACAAAACTGACCATTGAAAATGGTTCAGAAACATTCGAATCCCTGGCACTGGCTCCTGTTTCAGTAAAACCTGAGTTTCAAAATCAGGGAATTGGAGGCCAATTAATTCGCGAAGGTCATCGTATTGCTCAAAAATTAGGATACCATTCGGTGATCCTAATTGGACATGAAGATTATTATCCTAGGTTTGGTTACGAAAAAACAAGTAATTTTGGGATCTTATTTCCGTTTGAGATTCCGGAAGTAAACGGCATGGCCGTTGAGCTGGTAAAAGACGGATTAAAAAATAGAAAAGGGATGGTGAAATATCCCAGAGAATTTGGAATAGACTAAAAAAAATATAAAAGATGCAGACACAAAAAGTGATAGATCATATCGTAAAGTGGTTAAAGGATTATGCAGTAAATGCAGGAGTAAACGGATATGTAATTGGAGTTTCAGGAGGAGTGGATTCCGGAGTGGTTTCAACACTGGCAGCTATGACCGGTTTGAAAACATTATTGATAGGAATGCCGATTCGCCAGAAAGCTGACCAGATAGACCGTGCGAAGGACCATATGAATGATCTTAAATCCAGATTTCCAAATGTAGAAATAATATCTGTAGATCTGACGCCGGCATTTGAAGAGATCTATAGAACCTTTCATGTAAAAGGTGAGGTATATCCTAATGAGAATTTAACCTTTGCCAACACTAGAGCACGTCTTAGAATGCTTACACTTTATTATTATGGGCAACTGAACGGGCTTTTGGTTTGTGGAACCGGAAATAAAGTAGAAGATTTTGGAATCGGGTTCTATACAAAATATGGAGATGGAGGGGTAGATGTTTCACCCATTGCAGACCTCTATAAAACTGAAGTATATGAGCTTGCCAAAGGACTAAATCTTATCAAAAGCATCCAGGAAGCAATTCCTACAGACGGACTTTGGGATGTGGACCGTACCGATGAACAGCAGATTGGTGCAACCTATCCGGAACTGGAAAAAATCCAGAAAGAATACGGAACTAAAGCAGTTGATGACTATGAAGGAAGAGATAAGGAAGTATTCCAGATCTTTGACAGAATGCATAAGGCAGCAAAACATAAGATAAATCCTATCCCTGTTTGCGACATTCCTGAAGACTGGAGAGAATAATAAGTATAATAATGTGTTCATTTAGCAGTATAGCAGGTTATTCATCATTGTTATATTGCTAGACTGATATATGGCTACATTAAATAATCATTACTATGAACAGTAAAATAAGAGCTGTGTTTTTTATGTGTCTTGGCCTTCTTTTCGGAATGTCTGTGATGTACATCTATAATAATTTCATTAAAGATAAAGACCATTCATCCTCAGCTGAAACCGAGAATGTAAGTTATGGAAGTGCTTCCATAGAAGATCAGCATAATATCGGAAATTCATCAACACAGGTTTCTATTGAAAAACTGACTGAAGAAAAAACAGTGATCAGCTATGTAAAACAAAACCATAAGCTTCCATATTACTACATCACCAAAAAAGAAGCAAGAAGCCAAGGGTGGAATCCTTCCAAGGGAAATCTTTGCGATATACTTCCTGGAAAAGCTATTGGTGGTGACAAATTTGGAAACAGGGAAGGAAGACTTCCGGATGGAAATCAATATTTTGAAGCAGATGTCAATTACCAATGCGGTGGAAGAAATGCAGACCGGATCATTTATACTAAAAATGGAGATGTTTATCTTACCAAAAACCATTATAAGAGTTTTGAAAAGCAATGACTGTCATTGCGAGGAGCATGGTGACGAAGCAATCTCTTCAGTACAATAACCCCTATAGATTGATGAAAGCAGGTTTTATTTACATAATGACCAATAAAAATCATACAACTCTTTATACCGGAGTTACCTCAAATCTGCCTAAACGTGTTCAACAACATAAAGAAGCCTATTATTCTCAAAGTTTTACATCAAGATATAAATTGTATATACTTGTGTATTGGGAAGGTTTTCTGGAAATAGGAGATGCCATTGCCAGAGAAAAACAAATAAAAGCAGGATCAAGACAGAAGAAGCTTAACTTAATTAATAGTATAAATCCTGAATGGGACGACCTACCAAACACTATTCAGGGTATTATGGATGTTTTTTGAGATTGCTTCGTCACTTCGTTCCTCGCAATGACAAAACCCGAAGTATAAAAAGTAGAAGAGTATAATTTGCATTTAAATAAGGATAAGTAGTAATTTTGAAAAATAAAAGTTTTGTTTACTTACCAGGTTTATTTCTGATACTCTCATGCTCAGAAAAGAAAATGACAGTGAAAGAGCCGGAACAAAAAAGTGCAGTAACCATCCTGATCCAGCCATTCAGTGACATAAAACCTGAAAAAGTGGAAATGGTAGCTGCGGGAATTAAAAAAGTATATCCTAATGTTAAGGTGCTTGAAGCGATGGACTTTCCGGAAAATGCTTATTATAAGGAAAGAAACCGCTACAGAGCCGATTCGACGATTAAGTTTTTAAACAATAGGACACAAGAAGGTTTTGTTACCATTGGACTTACGTCAAAGGATATCAGTGCGACCAAAGGGAAGATAAAGGATTTTGGAATCATGGGCTTAGGATATAGGCCAGGTAAAGCTTGTGTAGCTTCAAGCTTTAGGCTGAGCAGAGAAAATTCGGATGAGCAGTTTTATAAAATTGCTATTCATGAGCTTGGCCATACGCAGGGGCTGCCACATTGCCCGGAAAAAATGTGCTTCATGAGAAATGCAGAAGGTAAAAATCCTACCAATGAGGAAACGGATTTCTGCAAAAAATGCAAAACTTTTTTAATCAGTAAAAATTGGAAATTTAGTTCAATATGAAGACAGTATATATAGATTTTACAGACATAGGCGATTATGAGGATTTCTATGCCCAATTAAAAGAAAAAGTTCAGCTTCCTGAACATTTCGGAGATAACCTCGATGCGCTTTTCGATACCATTACCGGTGACCTTGAAATGCCGCTTCACATTGAATTCGTGAACATGACGGTAGATCAGCTTGAAATCTTTGAAGACCTTTTAACCACATTGGAAGATGCAGAGGAAGAAGTGGAAGATTTTACTTTCAGCTATTATCTGGAGCAATATGAAGATGATGAAGACGAAGAGGAAACAGAAGACTAATTGGTAATGTGAAAAATAAGAAGGTTGTTTTAGAAATAAAGCAGCCTTTTTTATTTATACCTTTCAAAGATCTGCTTCATCAGCATAATTTGCGAGCGTTTAAAATTATATACGGAATGCTTTCTCTCAGATTTAAGAGATTTCGCCGATTTTTATCTGATACTGATTGTTGGAAAATGCAATGATACAAAATGAAGAATCTTAGTAATGAATCAGATTCCTCCTTCGTTGGAATGACAGTTTGGTGAAAATTGTCTAATCTAAAATAATTCGTGGCAATATTCAGCGGTATACAATTTTATCGAAGATAAAATCCTTGCGCCTTTATAAAGCGTTAAATGGAAAAAAAATTGCGCCTTCGCGTTTTCCAACCTGAATATCCTGACTAGTCCTGAAAAAGGTTGACTAGTTTAATATTTCAAATATACTTAAATCAGAGTAGGAATTTTCCTATTCTGATTTTGTTTTTTATAGGTTTTTAATTTCACATTATTTTTCATGTGCACTTGGCTTGGAATATTATAATTCAAAGAAAAATGAGGTCTTAAATTATTGTAATAATAGATTGATTGATCAAGCTGTTGTGAGAGATTTTTAAAGTCTTCAAAGGTATCGATCAATCCAAATTCATATTTCAGAATACCATTGACTCTTTCGGCTACAGCATTTTCATAAGGGTCTGAGTTCTCTGTCATACTGATGAGAATGTCATTATTCTTCAGCATTTCAGTGTATTCTTTACTACAATACTGCAGGCCTCTGTCTGAATGATGAATTAGGGGATGTTTGTAGACTCGATTCTTTATAGCCTGTTTTAATGCTTTCAACGTAGAGCTTGTCTGTAAATTATCACTCAATTCATGTCCTACAATTTTCTTTGAATAGGCATCGGTAATCAAATGAAGATAATATTTCCTCTCTTTGGTTTTCAGATAGGTAATGTCTGCAACCCAGACTTTCTCTGAACATTCCAACTCTTTTTCTTTGATAATATTGGGGTACTTCCTCATCCAATGTCTGGAATTCGTTGTTTTAAAGTAGCTGTGTCTTCTGGGGATTAAAAGATAATTTGATCTTAAAATCTTAAACAAGCGATCTCTTCCTATATGAAGTTTCTCTTTTTCAAAATCATCCTTAAGTAAGAAGTAAAGTTTTCGAGTCCCTATTTTAGGCATCTTTTTACGAATTGATAACACCAATTCTATAATCCTTTCTTGATTATTTGTAGAATCAGATTGTTTTCTTCTTTTGTAATAAGCTTGTTTACTGTGTCCAAACAATCGGCAGATATCTTCCAGTGAAAGATGCGTATACGGCCTTATTTCCTGGATTGATTGGAACCAGACTTTTTTACAATCTCAATCTTTAGCTCACGCTCTGCTATTTCTATAAACTTCCTAAATACCTTAAGCTCTTCTTCCTTTTTTAACAAAGCTGCCTCAAGTTCTTTAATCTTTTGTTGCTGTGGATCTTTCATGGGTCTACCTTTACTTAGTTTTGTTTCGTAAGTAAAGTTACCATATTTTATTAACCAGCTGGAAATACATGAATTACCACGAATATTGTATCGTGTCTGTAATTGTGATTTCGTAAATAATCCCCGTTCATATTCGGAGACAACCTGTCTTTTGAAAGCCTCGCTGTATTCCTGTACAGGGAATGCTATTTTTTTTGAATCCATAAGAGTGACTGTTTTTATGATTTTATAGTCAACTTTTTTCAGGACGAGACATCCCAAATAAAAAACCAACAGAACTTCTGTTGGTTTAATGAATCTTATTGTAAAATGTAAGACCGTATTATTTTAAATATCACAGTAAAAGCTGAATATTTATTTTAAAATTATGTACTACAATTCTAAAAATTCGTCTTATAAAAATGATGAATCAAAATAGAAAGGTAACAAATCTTTCACCGCATGTACTTTTACCACCTCTTCATTCATACTTGAAAAATAAAGGTCGATGTTTTCGTGTTGCTTGGTTTCATATTCTATTAAACTCTGACGGCAGGCTCCACAAGGCGGAATCGGTGGATTCTTCTCATGAAATTCCTTTGGCCCACCTACAACGAAGATCTTTTTAACTTTCACATCAGGAAAGTTGGCTGCTACCCAGAACAAGGTAGTTCTTTCTGCACAAAGCCCTGAAGGGAAAGCTGCATTCTCCTGATTATTTCCGGAGTATATTTCTCCGTTTTCCAGTAATACAGCACATCCTACAAAAAATTGTGAGTAGGGTGCATAAGCATTTTCGCGGGCCGCTTTGGCTCTTTCGAATAATTGTTTTTCTATATCGCTCAGTTCGCTGCTATTTTTAAAATATTCGTAACTGATCTGTATGTCTTTTTTCATATATTGTACAGTAAAAAAGGGGGGTAAAATTAGTTCTTTTTAATGAGGTGGGCAATATTTTATTCTTCCGGTAAAAAAGTTCAATTTTTTAAGACTATAAAATGTTATATACTCCAATACAATTCAGGAAAGTAGAATTAAAAAACCGCTGGGTAATGTCTCCCATGTGTATGTATTCATGTGAAAACGGAATGGCAAATGATTTCCATCTGGTGCATTACGGAAGCAGGGCACAGGGTGGAACAGGTTTAGTTGTTGTGGAAGCCACAGGTGTAGAGCCAAGAGGAAGAATTACCAATCACTGCATGGGAATCTGGAATGATGAACAGGCAGAAAAACTACAGAGAATTGTAGAATTTGTTCATCAAAACTCAGACAGTAAAATAGGAATTCAGCTGGCTCATGCCGGAAGAAAAGGCTCCACATGGAATAATTTACAGATTCCTCTTGAAGAAGGTTGGGAAACCATTGCACCGAGCTCCATTCCTTATCATCCTTCAGAAAGAATTCCGCATGCTTTAAGTACAGATGAGGTAAAAGAACAGGTTCAAAACTTTAAGAAAGCAGCCCGAAGAGCGGTAAAAGCAGGATTTGATCTGATTGAAATTCACGGAGCACATGGTTATCTTATCCATCAGTTTCTGTCACCGTTATCCAATATCAGGACCGATGAATATGGCGGAAGTTTTGAGAACAGAATCCGTTTTCTTATTGAAATTGTAGATGCTGTGAATGAAGAACTGAATGAAAATACGGCACTTTTTGTAAGGGTTTCCGGTACCGAATATGCTGAAAGTGGCTGGGATATTCAGGATAGTGTAGCCTTGGCGAAAGTCTTAAAAGAACATTCTGTTGACCTTGTAGATGTATCAAGCGGCGGAAATATCCATGGTGCAAAAATTTCAGTTTTCAATGGATATCAGGTTCCTTTTTCTTCTCAAATAAGAAACGAAGCTGATGTGAAAACCGGAGCTGTAGGTTTAATTACAAAAGTAGAACAAGCTGAGGAAATTCTTCAGAATGGAGAGGCTGATCTGATCTTTGTGGCAAGAGAAATCTTAAGAAATCCATATTTAGCAGTTCAGGGAAGTTTTGAAATGAAAGAAGACTGTTTTTTTCCCCATCAATATACCAGAGCGAAGATCTCCTCATAATGATTTGAATATCTTAATTCTGCGAAAATGAATATAGAAGATTTTATGCTGACCTGTCCCAGTAAAAAATTTCTGGGCGTGGAATGTTTGGGATGTGGGGCTCAGCGTGCTATTGTTCTGGTCTTTGAAGGAAAGTTCTCAGAAGCATTTAAAATGTATCCTGCTGTATATACTGTATTGCTGTTCTTTTTCATTCTGGGAGTAAGTTTTATAGATAAGAAAAGAAAATATTCTTCTGTCTTTATGCCGTTGATTGTTATCAATCTTGTGATTATGGTCGTTTCCTATGTTTACAAACATTTCTGATTATATCGTAGAGAAACTTAAAAGGCAAAGCCCTTTTTTGAAAAACCTATAATTTTGAAAACGATAAAGTCGTAGAACTACTACAATTTTTGAAACTATGACCTTAAAACTTTTTAAATTAGAACGTGAAGTCTATCTTTGTTTTAGAAAATCCTTTAAACAGGGCTATCATTAATGATTTAAATTTAAGAATATGGCAGGAAATTCAAGAGGAATTTTAAAATTCAATGGAGGTGAAGGTCAGAAGTTATTAAAACTTAATTACAGTGTTTCAAGAGCTACCGATGTTTCAGGACGAGTAGCATCAGATCCGTCAAACGCATTGATTAAAGTAACCATCGAAGCAACAGAGAAATCTGATGTTCTGGAAAGCTTACTGAACAGCAAATATAAGCCTACAAGCGGAGAAATTAATTTTAATAAATCTCATGAAGAAGGAACATTAATTACTTTGAAGTGGGAAAACGGATATGTAATCCAACACGAAGTAGACTTTGATGCAATAGACAGCAATAATATGCTGATTAGCTTTGTAGTAAGCGCTGAAACCATTACTTACGGTAATTCTGAATATGCAGGACTTTGGCCAAGCAGCTAAGTCTTCATCACTTAAAATAAAAAGACTGTCCTTGTAAGGCAGTCTTTTTTATCATAGTACCTTTAATTATAAAAAACGAATACAATGAAACTTAAATTAAACGATAAACTTTTTACGGCAATAAGTACCCTGTGCTTCAGTTTGTCATTTGCACAAAAAGTAGAATTTACCGTACCTAAAAGTATTGATGTCCTTGAAAATATCATTTTTGATTTTAAAAATAACTACACAAAGGAAATTGCAGCAGACGCAGCAGCTATGGAGGATAACTTTTCAACCACCGTTGATCTTTTTAATCTGAAGTATGATACCGGAAATAAAAATCCTTACCTGAATCTTGCGTTAAATAAAGGGGCGAAAAACAAGCAGTTCATTGAGCGGGCAAGCTGGATGGTGAACTTTAAGAAGATCTCCAAAAAAAGTACAAAAGTTACTATAGATATTGAATCTATTGTTCCTGATCGTTGGTCAAAGAAGGATGTAGATGTAAAGCTTACTAAATCAACAGGAAAAGTAGAAAACGAAATCAAAGAATTCCTGTTAACCTATAAGAAACCAAAATCTTCTTCTGCGCAGGCTACAGCAGATGCCGCAGCAGAACCTACGGAAGAACAGATGGCCGCTGCAGAAGCACAGGCCGTTGCTCAAATGGAAGAACTGGATAATAGAAAACTTATACAACAAACAACTTCCAAAAAGTTACAGGCATTATTCAGCAAGAAACAATTTATTACGTTACCAACAACAGCAGATACCTTTACAAAACTTTTGCAAATACAGCCAAGTGAACCGGAGTGTGAGACCTGCAAAGGTGGTAAATATTCAAGCTGGGACATAGAAGAAGTCTTTAACCTTATTTACGCCAAAATGAATGATGGTGAAGAGTATTATGCCCTTCAGTATTACGGAGATCAAAAAGTTGCTGGTTTACCTTATGGATTGGTATTCAATGAAAGCTCAGCTTCAGAATGTAAAACCAAATTTGCAAGATATAAAGCACAGCTGTATCAGACCACGGTAGACGTTGATGCCAATACTTCAAGCGCATTAACCGTAGTTACTTTTAAAATGGATAACCGCTTTGTTCGTCTTGAGTTTGGCAACCAATACCTGACGAGACTTCTAGTGTCCAATAAAGAACAGTAAATTGGATATTAACGATTCATCAAAATAAATATGACCTTATTCGGATACTTCTTTTTAGCCGTATGTTTATTTTCACTCTACATTGCGTATAGGATTTTTAATAAGATTATAAAAAAGAGAAGTGATATAAAAGGAAAGAGTGAATGGCTGGAAAAAGGATTTATGTTGTTTTTTATAAGTCTGATTGTGATTTCTCTCAATTGTATAACGATGGTTTTATCCTATAGTTTCTTTTGGGAGAAAGCGTACAGAACTCTATCGGAAAATCAATACGAAGCTGTTGTTATTGGTTACAAAAAAGAAAATATTGCTACCAAAAATTTTCCTACTTCCGGGCGTTACGATAAACCAGTATATTTTCCTAGAGTAAAATACACCAATTTCAAGGGAGAAGAAGTCATAAAAACATTGGATATTACCGATGATCATCCGTTTGCAATAGGTCAGATCCTGAAAATTACAGACAATGAAGCCAATGAAAATGCCAACAGCATTGAACTGGATTGGATAATGCTGATATTTGGATGTGTTTTTACCGGATTGGCAGCTTTTTTTGCATGTTTACTCACGACTTACATTAAAAATGATACCTTTAGAAAACGGATTGCCTTTTCTTTATACGGAGCTCTTTTTATCATTGTTTTGAATGCAGGATGTATATTGCTGATGATACTTAAACACTGATACAATTCCATAAAAAGAAAAAACAGAATGATTCTGAAATAAAAATGTATTTTTGAGATAACACTAATCCGATAGAGGTTTTAAACACAAAATTATATATGGAGAATAAGAAAAAAATGTCACCTGCAGGCTATACAGTTCTAGGAGTAGTTTTGTTCTGTTTTCTCTATTATATACTATGGCTGATCTTTAAGGAAAAAATGCCGCTGCATAAATACCTTTCAGATATTAATACCAACTATGACGAGTATGCAGGTCGTGTTTTGTATTGTATTCCTTTGCTAATTTTTGTCCTGATCTTTTTTGCCATTATGAAACCTTCTGGCTCCAAACGTTTTTTAAGACTACAGGCTTCACTGCCTACCTCCAAAATAGCATCATTGGCCAAAGGAATTGTTGAAGTAGAAGGAACGTTAGTAATGGAAACTCCTTTACGTTCACCGGTGAATAATGAAGAATGTATTGGATATTATTACACCATTGAAGATATTGATAAAGACTCGGATGGTAAGAATACCTATACAACAGTTCATAGAGAAACCCGATGCAATATCTTTCGAATGAGAGATAGTACAGGAACCATCGAAATCCAGCCGGAAGGAATTGAATTGGTCTTGTTGGGAGAAACCAATATCAGCAGTACTTATAACAAAAGATATAAAGAAACCCTTTTAAAAGATGGTCAGCAAATGCTGTTGGTGGGGTATGCCGATTCAAAAGACGGAATTCCGTTCATCAGAAAAGATGAGCAGCACAAAGTTCTTGGGATTACCTCATCATCAGGAATCACTGTGTGGAACAAATATCAGCCCTTGTTGAGGTCATTTCTTTTTACCTGTTCAATCATTTTATTAATCATCATTTATATACTCATACAATAATGAATCAAACCGTAGCCATCATATTATTCGGCCTGCTGATTGTAGCAGTGATAAGCTTTCTGATTAACCTGTATAACAAATTAGTGTTGCTCAAATTCAATGTTGATAAAGCGTATAGCAATATTGATGTTGTTTTGAAGCAGAGAGCTGATGAAATTCCCAATCTGGTAAGTGTAGCCAAAAATTTCATGAACTATGAAAAGGATATTCTTATCAAGCTTACAGAACTGAGAACCGTTTACAATACCACTACAGATTCAGATAAGAAAACAGAATTAGCCAATGAAACATCAAAAGCTTTATCTTCATTCTTTGCTGTATCTGAAAATTATCCGGAACTGAGATCCAATAATAACTTTCTCGAACTTCAGAAAAGAATATCGGAACTGGAAAATAAAATTTCCGACAGAAGAGAGTTTTTCAATGATAGTGTTAACCTTTATAACATCGGAATCCATGAATTCCCGAATGTGATATTGGCAAAAATGTTGGGCTATAAAGATAAAACCCTGCTAGAAGTAACCGATCAGGAAAAACAATACCATGGAGTACAGTTTTAACACCTTTTTCGGTTTCGAGAAAGACCTGATGGCTCATCCCGAAATGCTGATTTTTGCAGCACTTCTTACCCCAATATTGTTGATGCTTCCCATTGCTTTGGTAGGCTGGGTTTTCAGAAAGCTGAAGTTGAATATGTATATCATCAATGTATTATTATATACGCTGATGTTTACCTTTTTATTGGGGATTCTTACCATTTTCGTTCTCTATTTTATTACAGATAAGAATGGGATTAAATTAATGTATTGCTGGTTAACCGTTTTTGCAGGAATGTTCTTTTTCAGTCTGATGAATGAGAAAACCATTACTAAAATGTTTACAGACTGGTCTAAAATAATTGAAGAAAAAGATAAGCACGGCAAGTAAGGAAGTAGAGTGCTGGAAGCTGGAAGTTTCTGAAGTTGGATAAATAGAGGAATTCATTGAAACAGATTAACAGGAATAATTTGAATCATCAATTTTATCGCAGAAAAAATCTTTGCACCTGAAAATAAGATTCAGAAAAATCTGCGAAATCAGCAAGATATGTGAGAATAAAAATGGCTGGACTTCCAAGGAGACCAGCCATTTTTTATGATAAATATTTTTGAATTATTTTACTAAAAACTGCATTGTAGTTCCATCCAGTTTTAAAATATAAACTCCCTGATTAAGCGTTCCGGTTCTGATTATATTTCCATTTCTGAAAGGTCTGTCAATCGTTTGCAGAACTTTCCCTTGTAAGGTATAGATCTCAGCCTTTTTGATATTCTGAACATCACCTTTTACAGTAATCTCCTGATTAGTGATCGGGTTAGGGGTGATTTTAAAAGTTTGAGCAGTCTCTGAGGCAACATTTTGAGATTGTCTGGCAGAAGTTCCGGAATAACATGTCCATTTCAGATCATCAATAGCCACTCTGTTGCTGGTTGACTTATTCACCAGGCTTACCGTTATATTTCCGGAAACATTAATATTGTTGATGGTTGTTGTTGTAGCTGTAGTACTGTAAGGAATTGTACCTACTGTAGCTCCGTTTACTTTCACATCAAAGGCATCATTATTTCCTGAAAATTTCAACTGTGTAGTTACTGTTAAAGAACCAATGCCATTAGCAGAACTTCCCGATGTTAAAGATCCATTTCTTATAGTAATTGCTTTATTATTGATCGTTTGGTCAGTTCTTGCATCCGTAGCAGTCCAGGAAATACCACCATTACTCCATGTTTTGGCAGAATAGGTAGAACTTGCAGCTGGAATGGATTCAAAATTTTCATTGGCACAATCCGTGGATGGATTAGGGTTGGTTGTTCCGGCATTTGTTGTTCCTGAAACGGTAGAACTGTTAGAAGACGAATTTCCTGCCGCATCCTTAGCCACAACATAGAAACTATAAGTTGTAGATGGTGTTAATCCCGAAATTGTCGTAGAAGTTGAACTTACCGCAGTTTGCAGACTTCCATTCATGTAAACATTGTAAGCAGACACACCAACATTATCTGTAGCAGCATTCCATGTAAGAGAAATACTGTTGGATGTTTTGGCAGAAACGGCTAAGCTTGTAGCAGCTGTCGGAGCCTGGGTATCACCTGTAGGTTGTTGAGAGCCCCAGATAAGATTTACATAGCTTGGATTATCAATAAAAGGGTTTCTGTTACCCTGATAAGTATAAGAAGCATTATTTCTCTTGATTTCAGCCTGAGAAACCGGATCCTGATTATGCCATGCTAAAAGAACATTCAGTTCCCAGGTCTGAAGTCCTGGAAACGCAGAACTTCCCAGCATATTTCCAGAAGAAAAAGAAGAAAGTTTACTCTGATAACGCGTTACAAAATAGAAGATCATACGGGCAACATCCCCTTTAAACTCATCAATCGGCTCAAAAACTGTCCCTGAATATCCTGAAGAAGCAGAATTACCCAATTTTGATCCATTTTGAGAAGTAAAAGTAGCACTTCCCACTTTTCCGAACGGATAGTTACTTCTCATTCCATTTACTTTACCATCCGTAGCTCTGATGAAGTGAATATCAGCTACCATTGGTGAAGCCTGACTGAATAAACTTTGAGGGACAATATGCTCTCTGTTATAGCAGTTTCCTTCCGTAGAATAAGTTCCACACTGGTTAGATCCGGGTGTGTATTTATAAGGATCGGTACCTACAGGTTTTTCCGAATAAATATCAAGGATAGACCCGTCATTTTCGTAGTCTTTATCAATGTCAGTGGTCTTATAGGCTGTCCATAATCCGTTGTAGCCTTTATCCTGATGTCCGCTGGTGATAATGCTGCTCAAAGCAGTTTTCAAAGCAGCACCACTCAATCCGTTGGCAGAGTTATAGTATCCTGCTGGAGCCTGAGCATAGGCAAGTCCCGAGAATAAAGAGAATAAGATAATTTTTTTCATATTAATATAATTTCCCACAAGATTACTACATTTTTGTGAATAAAAAATTACATTATTATTAATTTTGAATGTAGAGCATTTTGCTTTCATCAAAGAAGGATAAATAATGATTGATGAACGATAATTGATATCCAATTAAGAATTTTAATGGCTTTAATTTTCCACCCCACACCCAGAAAGTCAGCGCTCATAAAAACAAAAAAGCCAGTACAAAAGTACCGGCCTATATAATAATAGCTATCAATCTTATTTTCTCTGTGGCGGATAATTTTTCATAATCTCAGCCATAATTTCAGGAATCTGTCTCTGTTTAGATTTTGGAGAATCTACAGAAATTCCGCTTCCGATACCCTGCCATACCAATTTATTGGATTTTGCATCAATAAGGTCAACAATCAGAGCTCCTTCATTGTAATTGCTTGTCCATGTTCTGTTCATTCCAACACCCCATCCGAATGGGCCACCCCAGCCCCACATTCCGTAAGGAGAAGAACTTTGTATATCGGTGATTTTTTTATGGTTTGCTTTTACATTGATAATAAGATCAGGGTTCTCTCCGGACTGAAGTCCTTTGCTCTGAAGCTGTCTTGAAAGCTCATTCAGAACTCTGTCTTTATCAATATCATTCAATTTTAGATCATCAATTCTTATTTTATAGGTTTTGTAAGAATTAAAATTGGCGGTTTCAGCATAATCTGAACGTACCTGAAACGGGCTACAAGAAGTTAAACCTAATGTAGCTGCTGCCAACAAAATAAAAATATATTTTTTCATTTTATTTATTTTTTTTGTCATTTTTAATGAATGTATCAGTCTTTTTATCGTACCCGTAAGGACAGTGTCTGCAGCCGCTTTTACAGCAATATCCCCTTTTCAGATGGAATTTCTCTGTAAAAACTTTATATCCCTGTTCATTATAATAAAAGTCTTCACCTTCTTTGATGTCATAATGGGCCATAAGTTAAATGCAAGTCAAAAAACTTTTTATATTTGTTAGTATGATAATTGTATGCCAAAAGCCATTAAAAAAACTTAAAATTAACGGCATTGCTCTCTTTCCCTTTATCTTCATTAGGAAACTCGAAGATAAGGAAAATAATACACTTATCAATCACGAAAAGATCCATTTGCGGCAACAGATGGAGATGCTTGTCATATTTTTCTACATTTTCTATGTTATTGAATACTATTACTGGTTTTTTAAGCTAAAAGACGGTTATCAGGCATACAGAAGGATTTCATTTGAAAGAGAAGCCTATGCCAATGAACACGATTTGAATTATCTTAAAAAAAGAAAGTTCTGGAACTTTAGGAAATATTTGTGAAAGATAAAAGATAAAAGATAAAAGATAAAAGATAAAAGATAAAAGATAAAAGATAAAAGATAAAAGATAAAAGATAAAAGATAAAAGATCTTGTTGTTAAACAACTATTATCCATTTATCCATCCGGATATCAACATCAATAGGGGCGGGCTTTAGCCCTGCCAAATTAAAATAACCCAAAATTCCACTGGCTTTAGCCAAACCCTAAAAATCTAAACACAAATATCACCAATCATTTCACCAATTACACCAATATGTAGGACATCATAAAACACATAATCATCTGTGAAAATCCGTGATCTGTGGTTAAAACCAATCAAATTTTACTTCCAAAAATCTGAGGGCATCACTAGAAATCCAATAATTAATCTTTTCCTACTTTTGTACTCCATAAACCATGAATAGTTTAAAAAACTAAAATGTTATTACAATTCCCTACAGAACTTATTCCCATTCAGGAAATCCCGATTCATAAAAATGTAAAACTCTTCATCAAGAGAGAAGACCTTATTCATCCTCAGGTTTCTGGTAATAAATACTGGAAACTGTTTTATAATGTTAATCGTTATCTGGAAGGAAATCTGGAGAAACCGTATATCATTACATTTGGTGGGGCTTTTTCCAATCATATTGCTGCTGTTTCTGCAGTAGGTAATCTGGCTGGTATTCCAACACTGGGAATTATCAGGGGAGAAGAATTACAACATAAATGGCGTGACAATCCTACTTTACTTTTTGCAAAAAGAAATGGAATGAACCTGAAATTTGTCACCCGTGAAGAATACCGTCATAAAGAAAAACTGACAGAATTCCTGCAGCAAGAGTTTCCTGAGGCGCTGGTAGTTCCGGAAGGAGGAACCAATGAAGAAGCTGTGGAAGGGGTGAAAATGATGCTCAATGAGCAAACAAAAGATTTTGACTATCTTTGCACCGCAGTTGGAACAGGAGGAACCATTGCCGGAATTTCAAAATTCTGTGAAGATAATCAGAAAGTTATAGGATTAAAGGTCGTTGACGATGCTTCACTTGAAAATAAAATTTTTGAATTAACTTTGAAGCAGAATTTTAATCTAATAGATTCATGTTTTGGAGGTTATGGTAAAATAAGTGATGAAAATATCCGTTTTATCAATAATTTCAAAGAGAAATACGACATTCCTCTGGAACCGATTTATACAGGAAAGATGATGCAGAAAGTTTTTGAACTTATTGAAGAAGGCTACTTTCCTGAAAACAGCAGAATATTGTGCTTTCATACTGGAGGATTACAGGGGATTGAGGGTGCTAATCTGCTTTTGGAAAAACAGAATAGAAATTTAATTATATAAGTAAAATTGAAAAACATGAAAAGACTTTTTCTAGCCATAAGCCTTTTAGTTTTATCAAAATTTTCGGCCCAAGGCTGGGCAACAGAAGATCAATACATTCAGAAATTTGCTAAATATGCAGTAGAAGAAATGGAAAAATATAAAATTCCTGCTTCTATTACTCTTGCTCAGGGACTTCTTGAAACAGGAGGCGGGCAAAGCAGATTAGCACAGGAAGGTAAAAATCACTTCGGAATAAAATGTAAAGAAGACTGGACGGGTAAAACGATGAAACATACGGACGATGCTCCCAACGAATGTTTCCGTGTATATGATGATCCAAGACAATCTTACGAAGATCACTCTATATTTTTATCCACCAGAAAATATTACACAAATCTTTTTAATCTGGATATGAAGGATTACAAAGCGTGGGCTTACGGATTAAAAAAAGCCGGATATGCAACCAATCCACGTTATGCTTCCATCTTAATCACTAAAATTGAAAAGTATAAACTATACGAGTATGACAACACCAATTCTAATGAAGTGTTGTATGCCGTGCTTAAAATGTATCCGGATTTAAAAGACGACAGAACTTTCATGGCACAACTGGAGCCTTCAAAAGTAACAAAGAAAGCTAAAGAGCCGGTGACAGTAGAAGTTCCTTATAAGCAAACTTCTTACGCACAGCAGCAGAAAAGAGTGGAGAGAATCAAAACAAAAGCTGAGATTCTGAATTCTATTCTCATTAAAAGCCACCCGAATGACGGGCTGAAATATATTGTTATTCCTGAAGATACCGATGTAAGATTCATTGCCAATAAATTCAAAGTAAGCGAAAGCCGCCTGATGAAATGGAATGAGCTTGAAAATGAAACATTAAAGAAAAATGATATCGTTTTTCTGGAATCTAAAAATTCCTCAGGAAATACAGCTACTTATAAAGCAATGTCGGGAGAAGACATGCATGCTATTGCCCAGAAATTCGGAATCAAGCTGCATAAGTTATATGCTAAAAACAGAATGGATGAAGGACAACAGCCATCTGCAGGACAGCTTATTTATCTGATTGATAAAAAACCCAGAAACTAATCTCCTTTACTTCCCATGAAAATATTAAATGTGACTTCTAGGTATCTCCGGGTATTTTTGATGTTCGTGTCATGTGCAGTATTTTCTCAGGAACAAAATTATATTCCTTACAGAAAGGGTAAAGTATGGGGGCTTTGCGATACCTATAAATTTATTACAGTACAGCCACAATACAGCAGTATAAGCTGGTATGATGAATCCGTGAAAGGTTTTCATGCAGAACAAAATGGTAAATTTGGAATCATTGGGCCTAACTCAATGCTTATTATGCCATTTATTTCGGATAAACCGATAGCTGTAAAAGATGACAAATTCTTAGTTTTCGATGGATGGAGTTCCTATTACTATTCGATGAAAACAAAAATGCGTCTGGAAGAATATATTCAGAGTGAAAGATACCCTTATCCTATTAATGATAGAGGATGGGGAGAAATAGAGCCGTTTTACAGAGGAGATATCAAGGAAGCTGTATTAAGCTGGGATGATCTTAGTGATGAAGACATTGAAATGCTAAAGCCCTTTGATAATGACCAGTATGAGCTAACTTTCAAGAGAAGTTTTATAGAAATAGCATCTGCCAATACAGATATTGGAATTTACATTCCTGAACTGAAAAAAATATTTTTAAATACACAGGATCTGGCACATACAGGATGGCAGTATTATAGAGGGAATCCTTATATTTTTACAGTGAATACTTCGAATTTAATGGGACTGGTAGATGTAAATTCAAAGGAGATTTACCCTAATGAATATAATACGATCAGCTTGGTAGATGTCCATAAGTTGGTATATCTTTCAAAAGTTGATCCCAATCATCAGAATAATTTATTTTTTAAAACAATTCTTCCCAATAATAAAATATTAGATGGTAAATTTGAACCGGTTATGCAGCTTTGGAAAAACGGTAATTCTTTTCAGCTGTACTATACGATAATCAATGGGGAAAAAAATTATGCAGGAGAAGATGGTACCCTTTACTTTGAGGGTTAAACAATAAAAAAAAGAAAATGAAGTATCAAAGAAGTTCGGCTTTATTTGATGAAGCCTACAAATACATTCCGGGAGGAGTAAACTCTCCGGTAAGAGCATTCAAATCAGTGGGAGGAGTTCCCGTTTTCATGAAATCAGCAAAAGGAGCTTACCTTACCGATGCTGATGATAATACGTATATCGATTACATCAACTCATGGGGACCCGCTATTTTAGGACACACACATCCTGAGGTACTGGAAGATCTGAAGATCCAGGCAGAAAAAGGATTCTCTTTCGGAGCTCCTACAGAACTGGAAACTGAAATTGCAAAATTTATCATTGAAAACGTTCCGAATATCGATCAGATCAGAATGGTTTCCTCAGGAACAGAAGCTTGTATGAGCGCGATCCGACTGGCTAGAGGGTTTACAGGAAGAGATAAGATCGTAAAATTTGAGGGTTGTTATCACGGACATTCAGATTCATTCCTGATTAAAGCGGGAAGTGGAGCAGCAACTTTCGGAAATCCAAATTCTCCGGGGGTAACTGAAGGTACAGCAAAAGATACTTTATTGGCTCGTTACAACGATTTTGAGCAGGTAGAAGATTTATTCCGCCATAACCAGGGTGAGATTGCAGCAGTAATTATTGAGCCGGTTGCCGGAAATATGGGTTGTGTATTGCCTGAGAATGATTTCTTACAAAATCTAAGAAAGATCTGTGATGAAAACGGTGCTTTATTGATTTTCGATGAGGTAATGACTGGTTTCAGATTAGCATTCGGGGGAGCACAGGAGCTTTTCAATGTGAAAGCTGACCTGGTAACCTACGGAAAAGTAATCGGAGGCGGACTTCCGGTAGGCGCTTTTGCAGGAAGAAATGAAATTATGGATCATCTGGCTCCAAAAGGAGGAGTATATCAGGCTGGAACATTAAGCGGAAATCCATTGGCAATGAGGGCCGGATTAAAAACACTTCAGCTGATTAAAAATGATCCTGAATTCTTCAACAGATTAAACAAAACAACACAAACCCTGGACATTGAAATCGGGAAGATTTTAAATGAAAAAGGAATTGCTCATAAGATCAACAGAAAAGGTTCTATGATGTCTGTATTCTTCCATACCAACAGAGTTTCTAACTTTGATGAGGCACAGGAAGCAAACCATTCATTGTTTAATAATTTCTTCCACCAGATGCTTCAGAATGGAGTGTATCTGCCACCAAGCGGTTATGAAACATACTTTGTAAGTGATGCCATCAAAGAGAAAGAAATTGATATGACATTGGAAGCCGTTAGAAAATTTGAATATTCTAATTTATAATACAAAAAAGACTGTCTCTTAATAGGCAGTCTTTTTTTTGTCCGTTTATTAAACAACACCATAGCAGAACATACACATCCATCGTCCTTCATTATTAACAGCTTCAGCATCAAAGATATAAAGTCCTTTACTTTGAATATTTTCTCTTTGGCTGAGAGCATCTCCTCCGGAAGCGTCTGTAATATAGATAATGGCTCCATCCTGCTCTTTTCCATATAATGTATTGCCTTTCTCGGTTAGTTCAGCACGTGTTAATCTAGGGGGTAATAATCCATCAATAGTTAAAACTTCTTTTTTGGCAGTAACATCAAGGGTAGCTTTAGGGCTTTCGGTATTAATCCCTGTTTGTGCAAAGACAATAGAAGTTATACATATTGAAATAATACTCACTATTTTTTTCATAGGTTCTTTTTTTTTTTGCAAATATAAATTTTAATAAAAAAATGCAGTACAAGTTCAATTGTAAGAAATGTGTTAAAGAAGTTTACGGATAGTAAAATAAAGTATGTGTATGAAGTTTATGTGAAGAGAAAATAATGAATGATGTATTATTGTAAATGTTTTTATTACAGTTGCGAATAAAGCATAAATCATACAGATTTTGTAATAAACCATACACTTTGTTCAGAACACTTCTTTTTAATTTTGTCATAAATAGATTGGAAATGAAGACTTCAGACAATAATATGTCCCGCAAGGATTTTATAAGAAATTCAGCATTGGCAATGGCAGGATTAACTTTAATACCGAATATCATGACAGCATCTCCTTTTTTTGATGAGAAAAATATTTCAGCAAAAGGAAAACTGAGCCTTAAAAACGTTCGTCTTGAAACCGGTTTCCAATATGATGAAGGAGAAGTTTCTGCTACAAAAACAGATCTGTTTTATGTAGAAGTTGAAAACGGAAAGATTACTAAGATCGCTCCAAACCAGCCTAACGTAAAAGCTATAGATGCAAAAGGATTATTGATGCTTCCTGCATTTAAAGATATGCACATCCATTTAGATAAAACTTTTTATGGAGATAAATGGCAGGCAGTAAGAAAAAGAACCGGCGGTGTAAAAGGAATGATTGAGCTGGAGCAGAAAATGCTTACGGAAATGCTGAAGAATTCAACATTCAAGGCTGAAAAAATGATTGAATTATTGCAGTCAAAAGGAACATCCTTTGCAAGAAGTCACGTCAATATTGAACCTACCTCAAAACTTCAGTCATTAAAGAATCTACAGAAAGCTTTAGACAATAAAAAGAAAAGTTTCGGGGCAGAATTAGTAGCTTTTCCACAACATGGTGTGTTCTATACAGATTCAGCACCTTATCTAAAGGAAGCAGCAAAGATGGATGTTGATTTTATCGGTGGAGTAGACCCCTTCAATGTAGACGGCAATATTGAAAAAGTAGTGGATTTCACTGTTCAGTTAGCCCTAGACAACAAAAAAGGAATAGATATTCACCTCCATGAAACCGGTGATTCAGGATTGAAAACGGTAGAATATCTTATTAAAAAAGTAAATGAAAATCCGTCTTTAAAAGGCAAAACATACCTGAGTCATTGTTTTATACTCGCAAAATTGGACGAAGCAAAACAGGAAGATATTGCTGAAAAGCTGGCGGAAGCACAGATTGGAATTGTTTCCACAATTCCTTTCGGAAGACTGATTATGCCGATCCCGACTTTATACAAGCATAATGTAACCGTATTGACGGGAAATGACAGTATTGTAGACCATTGGAATACTTTCGGAACGGGAAGTGTACTTCAGAAAGCCAATTTAATGGCGCAACTGTATGGATATTCAACAGAGTTTTTATTATCAAGAAGCTTAAAACTGGCAACAGGAAATATTCTTCCATTGGATGATAAAGGAACCCAGCAATGGCCTAAAACAGGTGATAAAGCAGACTTCGTTCTATTGAATGCAAGCTGTTCTGCGGAAGCTGTTTCGAGAATCTCCAATGTAGAATCATTGGTACATCAGGGAAATGTAGTTTTTTAAATTCAATTTAAAATGAAGAAAATATTAGTATTTCTCTTGGCATTCGGGAGCCTGAGTGCCTGTCAGGAGAAATCTGGTGATTTTCCAAACGAAGAAATCATGCAGGAAAAAAACATTATTAATCAGGTAAAGAAAAATAATCTTTCTGCTGTAAAATCTGCTCTGCAAAATGGGGCAGATGTTAATACAAAGGATGGAAAAGGACGCTCTTTATTGCTCATTGCAACAGTAGAGAAGCTAACTGAAATGGCTAAGCTATTGGTTTCCTATAAAGCAGATGTTAATCTTCAGGATGATCAGCTGGATAGTCCATTTTTATATGCCGGAGCAAGCGGACAGACAGAATTGGTGAAATTATATCTGGAAAATGGCGCCCGTTTTGATGTATTTAACCGCTACAACGGGACAGCTTTAATTCCAGCATGTGAACGAGGGCATGTGGAGACCGTGAAGATTTTGGTTAAAGCAAAAGGCTTTCCAATTAATCATGTGAACAAATTAGGATGGACAGCTTTAATGGAAGCGGTAATCCTTGGAAACGGAACCCAGAAATACCAGGAAATTGTGCAGATCCTGAAAAATAATGGCGCAGACCTCACGATTCCTGACCATGCAGGCAAAACGCCTTTACAACATGCAGAATCATTAGGTTTTAAAGAAATAGTTCAAATTTTGAAATCATAAAAATAACGTTAGGGAGATCAATACTGTCATCAATCAGCAGTATTCAATTTTATCGGAGATAAAATCTTTGCGTCTTATAAAACAGCATTATGAACCAAATCTTTGCGCCATTGTGATTTCCCAACATCATCAGGAACATAAAAATTTAGATATATAATTTAGTTGGTGTTTTTAGCCACAAAGGTCACAAATGTTTTATTATTCTGTTTTAAAAGTAATTTTCTTTTAAAGCAGAGTTGAATTCAAAATCATTCTCTATGTTGAAGAAAAGGGGAGAAGCTGTAGTTTGGAGGAGAATGATTGAGAGCATTTGTTTCTTTTGTGGCTATTTTAATTTTTTCTCTCATAAATTTTATTAATTTTAAGAGAAATTCAGGTAGCGTGGGTTATCATACAGATCATTTTCCCATTTTAGGAATTCAGGAGTTTAGCGAGAACCAGCATAAGGGCTGTAATTTGTTGTTTAATGAACTCTACGGGGCACGCTCTATCGATGATCCCCATAAACATGATTTTTTTATCATCAATCTTTTTGAATACGGAGTAGGTTCCCATACCATAGATTTTACGAAATATGAGGTAAAAGATCACCAGATTCATCTTGTTTTTCCTGATCAGGTGCATCAATGGGTGATTGAAAAAGATACGGTAGGCTATCAATTAATGATTAGCCGGGATTGGTTTGAAAGTTTTTTACCATCACTGAGATTTTCTGCTTCCTATTATCAGAATCATCCTGTTATTAATCTCTCTGTGGAAGTTTTTAAAACATTTTTATATGAATTTCAGGCCATTCAAAAAGAATTGAGTGGAGAAAATGTTTTTTGGGAACTGATTCAAAAAAGAAGCGAACTGATTGGATTATTGGTTAGTAAAACAGTGGAAGGAGCGTTTAAGGATTTTGAAGTTTACAATTCAAACCCGATTATCTCTAAATTTTTGAATCTTATTGATGAACATTTCAGAACAGAAAGATCTGTTTCCTTTTATGCTGATAAGTTGAATATCTCTGCCAATTACCTGAATATTGTCTGTAAAAAAAATCTCAATGCTTCCGCATCATCCCTTATTCAGGACCGTATTCTACTGGAAGCAAAGCGCCTTTTAAAGGTTTCAGAGATGTCTGTAAAAGATATTGTGTATGATCTTGGATTCTACGACCATGCCAGTTTTTCGAAATTCTTTAAAATGCAAACGGGAATGACACCGTCTCAATTCAAGGAATAATTGATACAAAACAAGACATAATTGATACACCGGTTTTCAAAAGAAGCTGGTGTAATTTTGTAGGGTTAAAATATTAAAACATGCAATTTCCCTATCAATTAACTGCAAAAGGAAACTATTCCCTTAAAAATGTACGCCTGGAAACAGGTTTTGAATACGAAAATGAAGAGGTTATTGGAACAAAAACAGATCTTTTCAGTATCGATATTGAAAACGGAAAAATTAGATCAATAAAAGCTAATGATTCCGCTTCGAAAGCTATTGATGCCAAAGGGTATCTGATGCTTCCTGCTTTCAGAGATATGCATATTCACCTGGATAAGACATGGTACGGTCTCCCTTGGCAGGCACTTTCTCCCAAAAGAAAAACGGTTAAGGATATGATTGCCTATGAACAGGAAATCATTCCTGAGCTGTTGAAAACTTCAGTGGATAGAGCGGAGCAGCTGATTAGCTTGTTACAGCATTATGGGACTCATTTTGCCAGAACGCACTTCAATATTGATCCCACTTCAGGCTTAAAATCATTGGAGAATTTGGAACAGGCCCTTCAAAATAAAAAAGATTCCTTTAATGCCGAACTGGTTGCTTTTCCACAACATGGGGTGTATTATACAGAGTCAGCTCCTTTAATGAAAGAAGCTGCAAAATTGAAAAGTGTTGCTTTTATTGGTGGAGTAGATCCATTTAGCCTTGATGGAAGCATCGAAAAAGTAATGGACTTCACCGTACAATTGGCATTGGATCATAACAAGGGAATTGATATTCACCTGCATGAAGCAGGAGAGTCCGGAATGAAAACGATTAGCTATCTGATTGATAAAGCGATTGAAAACCCTGCGCTTCAGGGAAAAACGTTTGTAAGTCACGCTTTTGCGCTGGCTCACCTTTCTCCAAAAGAAACAGAGGAAATCTCAGAAAGGCTGGCTGCCGGAAAAGTAGGAATTGCTTCTTCCGTACCGTTTAAAAAGACCATCATGCCGATCCCAACGATGAAAAAGCATGGGGTAAATGTTCTGATTGGGAATGATAATGTACAGGATTTCTGGAGTACTTTCGGATCCGGAAGTATTTTGCAGAAGGCCAATCTTATCGCTGAATTATACGGCTATGCTACTGAATTCGCATTATCAAGAGCATTACAATTCGCTACTCAAAGTATTCTTCCTTTGGATGATAAAGGAAAACAGCAATGGCCTAAAGCAGGTGATGAAGCTGCTGTGGTTTTAGCAGATGCTTCATGCTCAGCAGAAGCCGTTTCCAGAATATCTGCAATAGAAGCCCTGATGCACAACGGGAATCTGTTCTGGAGAAGTTAAAATTTACGTAGTATATATTTTTTATACACTTGTTTTTTGTGAATCAGCCACCGGAGTTTTCTGGTGGTTGTTTTTTTATTATGATAAAAGATAAAAGATAAAAGATAAAAGATAAAAGATAAAAGATAAAAGATAAAAGATAAAAGATAAAAGATAAAAGATAAAAGATAAAAGATCTTGTCGTTAAACAACTATTATTTATATAAATATCCACACGGATATCAACATCAATAGGGGCGGGCTTTAGCCCGGCCAAATTAAAATAACTCAAAATTCCACATTCCACTGGCTTTAGCCAAAACCTAACATGAAAACTTAAACAGATTAATTATGCATACATTTTTGTGTTCACATAACATTTGATTTATATTCTGAATATTAACATCCCTTAATATTGAAACTTCCATTAATCTGTTATTTTGAATAATAATGCTAAAAAAAGCCTTCGGAAAAATATCCGAAGGCTTTTTATGAATAAAATCTAATTACTATATTATTTTATAAATTGAAGTTAGTCCATCCAGCATACCAAGTATCATTAAGGTCTGCTACAGCACCTTTATAAGCTACTTGTTTGAACCAGTTGCTTACTTTAGTATTGGTGAACTTAGCTCCATTCAATAGTGGTGAACCTGAAGCAGGAGCAAAGTTTGGAGTTGTTCCCGCAGGAGCCCAAGCGTTAGTAAGTTTTGCATCAGCCGTAGAACCTAAGATTGAGTTACCACCATTATTAAACCAAGTGGTAAGAAGTTCCAGTGAATATGTTGTTGGGCTAGAAGGTCCGAATTTTAGAGGAGTTGTATTTCCTGCCAACACATTGTTTTCAAAGAATAATTTATTCCCTGTGATATTAAGATCTGTTGCAGTTCCTTTAGTAGCATCAATAAACAATCCTACAGGATATCCTGTGAACACAGAGTTGAATACAGAGATAGAAGAGTTTCTTCTGATCTGTAATGCATTTTGGAATAAAGCATTGATTGGTGTTGAAACAGCAGAGTTGATTGGTCCGATAACCGTCATGTTAGAGAATGTAGCAGAAGTCTGAGGGGCAGTTGGAGAACCATTAGCATCATTATCAGACTCAAATGCATTAGATCCTGAAACGTCAGCTACCTGAGAATCTCTTACAGCAATACCAAACTGTACATTTCCTGAATACCCGTTATCTGTATCGAAATCATCATCAAGACCTTTGTAAGCGATAAGGTGAGAACAGTTTACCGTTCCTCCGAACCACTCGAAACTGTCATCATTCGCATAAGCAACCTCTACATAATCTACAAGAGTTCCGTTACCTACACCACCGAATGTGATCCCGTTAATTTCTTTATCCGGTAAGAATGCATATCCTGCATATTCTACTCTTACATATTGTAATACACCACTGTTGTCAGCAGGATTAGTTCCTCCGTAAAGTCCAAGACCGTCAGCATCATTGATGCCTCCTTCCATTTCTCCAACACCGTTTTGTCCTTTAAATGTAGCATTGGTAGGAGCGTTTCCTAAGATAACAAGACCTGCCCAGTCACCTCTTTTAGGGCTTGGCTTTTCTGAAGTAAAGATAATTGGATTGGTAGCCGTTCCTTTTGCCATGATCTTACTTCCTCGGGTAATGATCAAAGCTCCATTTTTGTCAGCTTCACCAACAATTTTTGTACCTGGCTCAATTGTTAAAGTCGCCCCCTTAGTTACATATACTAATCCTCTTAGTTTATAAATTTTATTAGCCTTAAGAGTAAGATCTGATGTAATTTTTCCTGTAAGAATTAGATTTTCAGTATCTCCATTTCCGTTACCCCCATTTTGAATGATGGTAGGGCCATCTTCTTCTATATTTCTACATGCAGTAGTTGACACTAAAGCACCAAGCATTAAAGAATATAAAACGAACTTTTTCATATTGTAAGAATTAAATTATTTTTATTAGATTATTTGAGTAAATTATTAAAAACTGTACCCTAGTGTTAAACTGAAGTTGGTACCTGTTAATCGATCTATGGCAAGAGCATCAGTACTGTCATACTTTTTGTTGTTGTTCAGATCATGATAGAATTTTGCACGACGGTTCAGGATATCAGAAACGTTTAGCTTAATTTCTCCTTTCTTATTCCATATTTTCTTAGCAACCTGGAAGTCTAAAAGCGGTCTTGGAGCCTCCCAGATTGGTGGAACCTGATCATTTCCAACATAAAGAATTCTTCTTCCAATCATATTGAATAATACTGTAGACGACCATCCTGATTTTTCAGCTTCATACTGAAGATTTAAGTTAATCGTGTATGGAGACTGACCCTGCATTGGTCTGTTAATTCTGGTAGCCTCATCCGTTACTTTGTTTTTAATATAAGCGAAGTTACCACCTAGCGTAAAGTCTTTAAGAGCACTTACAAAATCCAGTTTTTTTCTGAATTCCAATTCAACCCCATAAGCGTCAGCTTTGTCTACATTCAGATAGTTGAACGTGTTACTTGTTCCTACCCCAGATTGGTTGAAGTATAATTCGATCGGTTTTTTGAAGTTTTTATAGAAACCTGCCACGGAAAGGATTTCCCCATTTCTTGGATAGAATTCCCAACGAAGGTCTGCACTGGTAATTTTAGTTCTTTCAATATCTTTGCTCCCAATTACTGTAGCGCCCAAATCAAAATCATAGTAAGCTAAAGGAGAAACCTCTCTGAACTCAGGTCTTACCACAGTTTGTGAACCGGCAAGACGGATATTCATTTTAGGATTTACTTTGAAAGTTAAGTTAAGTGCTGGTAAGAAGTCTGTAACACGAGTGTTTACAAAACGGTCATCACTTCTTTTGGTGCTGCCTACTAACTGGTCAAAGTTTTCAACTCTTAATCCCCAAACAGCTCTTAGCCACGGTGTAAAGTTGTTATCAAACTGTAAATATCCTGCATTAAGGATGGTGTTGGCGATGTATCTGTATTGGTTTCCGGCAATTTCATCAAATGTAAATCTACCGTCAGTTCCGAAGTTTTCAGGATTAAAGATTGTCTCAAAAGGTTGAGAAAGTAGCCCCTGATTGTATTTTTCAAGCCTTACGGAGAATGGCCTTGAATTGTATATTCTGTCTTTTACCTGGAACAAATAGCCTCCCTTGATGGTTTGCTTTTGTCCAAATAGTGTAAATGTTTTAGAAATGTCACCTCCTGCATTATACAGATAATCACTTAGTGTAGAATAGAAAACACTTCCTGATTTCTGAGAAAGACCATTGGAGATCAAAGCCAGATAAGGGCTTCCCTGCATATTCGTGTATTGGTTATATTGTAAACGCTGTAGCAAAGGAATATATTGATCCAGGATTCCGAAGCTTCCGTACCAGTTTACGGTAAGTCCGCCAAGAGCATCTATTTTGTGTGTTCCGGTAAGGGTTGAATTATAGAAAATAGTTTCTTTAAATCCAATTTCTCTTGCCTGAATATTCGTTCCATTGATAGGGTCAAATTCAAAATCCTTTCCTGATCTGAAAGACATGTGGTTCACCGTATTATTGGTGATAATGTTCTTTAGGGAAATTTTATTGTTGCTGTTAAATTTTAGAGCGAGATTCAACATCCCACCTAGAATAACATCATTGGTATACTTTTCTGTATAATAATCGAAGTTTGTATTGGCTACCTCGTCGTTGATGGTGAAGAAACGGTTGTTGGTTACAGTTCTTCTTTTGTTGTTGCTATAATTTAAAACAGCAATAACTCCCAAATCTTTTCCGAAAACCTTTGTGTTGAAGCCTCCGTCTAACTGTAAGCTTACGTTTTCGGGATAACCAATTGTATTGTAACCCAGATTTTTAGTAAATCCTTTACCAATATCTGTTTTTTGAGCCTCATTCAAAATACTAAAGGCATTCTTTGCAGGCATATTGGTTGGTAATTTTCTATAACCATCATCAATTCCTAAGAAATCCCAGTTTCCTCCTTTCTGCATAAAGAATTGATGGTTCATGGTGATATTATTACCTCCTACACCTACCTGTACATTGAAAAAGTCTTTATTAGGAATATCTTTGGTATTCACCTGGATCAAACCACCTCCCCATTCACCAGTATACTCAGGAATAAAAGTTTTATTGATAACAAGCGTTTCGATAACGTTGGCAGGGAAAAGGTCAAAAGAGAAAGTCTTTCTGTCCGGTTCTGTACTGGAGAGCTGAATGCCGTTTAGCATTGCCTGATTGTAACGGTCAGATAATCCTCTTACTACAATATATTTTCCATCAAATAAACTTACTCCGGAAACTCTTTTCAGAACTTCACCAGTGTTTCTATCCGGGCTTTTTTTAATCGCTTCAATACCAATAACCTGAGAAACTACACCTGAATTTTTTTGCAATCCAATAGTAGAGGCTATGGTTTCTTTTCTTGCATTAGATTTAATGACAACTCCCTCAATTTCTTTTTCTTTGGTAGTTGGTTTTTCCAGCACAATATCCAGGTGAGTGTTACCATCATTTTTTACAATAACTTCACTGATCTCCTTTTTGTTATATCCGTTAGAACTTACCGTTATTATATAATTAGTACCAGGCGAAAGATTGATAGAGTAGTATCCGGAAAGGTCTGTGACTACTTCCTTGTCATTTACCTTTACTTTTACCCCCTCTATAGGAGTGTTATCTTTCTCGTCCAATACCCTACCTTCAAGAATTTGGCTTTGTGCAAAAGCATAGCCAGCAGAAAACAAGGCAAGTAGCACAATGCTCTTGTGGAGTTGTTTTTTCATTATTACTTCTTTTACTTCTTTTTCAAGGGCAAAATAAGGGCTAAGTTTTTAAGAAAACTTTAGGAGAATTTTAATTAATTATGAAGTTTATATGAATAAACAAAGGAGCTTTTAAGTTATTGATCTTTGTTTTTTTTATCAAATTATTTTGTTTGTTTATTAGAAAATGTTTCGTATATTTGATTTAAATGTATTTATTTATTCTTTTTATTGTTGATTATTTAATTTCAATAAACGAAATGACTTTTTAATAATTAGTTAACATTGGGGAGATAGATGAAATCAATGAAAATAGTTACTTTTGTGGGAATTCTTAAACTAGAAGATGAGCAAAAAAATTCTTTTAATAGACGACGAACTGGACATTTTAGAGATTCTATCTTATAACTTAGAAAAGGAAGGATATGAGATCTATACTGCAACCAATGGTAATGAAGGAATAGAAAAAGCAAAGGAAATAATTCCTGATCTTATTCTACTGGATGTAATGATGCCTGAAAAAGATGGTATTGAAACTTGTCAGGAACTTCGTAAAGTGAAAGAACTCCAAAAGACACTTATTGTTTTTCTTTCCGCAAGAAGCGAAGAATTCTCTCAGTTGGCAGGATTCCAGGCAGGAGCTAACGACTATGTTGTAAAGCTGATTAAACCGAAAATTCTGATCTCTAAAGTAAATGCACTATTACAATTAACCTCTCAGGTTTCAGATAATGCTAAATTAATCGAAATTGGTGATCTTATCATTGATAAAGATAACTTCAGAGTTTCCAAGAGCGGACAGCAGTTTCTTCTTCCTAAAAAAGAATTTGATTTATTGTATCTTTTGGCTTCCAATACTGAAAAAGTTTTCAAAAGAGAAGAAATTCTTGAGAAAGTTTGGGGTAATGATGTCATCGTAGGAGAAAGAACTATTGATGTTCACATCAGAAGATTAAGAGAAAAATTAGGAATTAATACAATTCAGACTTTAAAAGGGATTGGGTATAAACTTATCGTTTAACTCTTTAAGTACCTTGTTTTTACGTACAATTATTAAAACTTTGTAAAATTGAAATTTTACAGGCTTACGCTTGTCGCCTCTTGTCTGTTGACATTGGTGATGCTGTTTCTGGTGGTCGTTTTCGATTCACTTAAAGATATCTATTATGAGACCCCTTTATTCAAGACGGGTCTTTTAATCTGTATTGTTCTTATCTTTATTATCAATTGTGTAGTATTGGAACTTCTCTTCAATTACTATGGAAGAAAGCAGGTGAAGGGACTTTCCGGGATTCTACCTCAGGAAATGGTTCATGATAATGATGAGAATATAACCATTAAAGAACTGGGAGAAAGATTTTCGGACCTTAATCAGCAGAGAGCTACCGAAATTGATATGATGAAGGAAATGGAAAGTTATCGTAAAGAATACATCGGTAACGTTTCTCATGAGCTCAAAACACCATTGTTTTCTATTCAGGGCTATGTAGAAACCTTAAGAGACGGAGGGGTGGATAATCTTACCATTCGTGATAAATACCTTGAAAGAATTGATAAATCTGTAGAAAGGCTTATTGCCATTGTTACAGATCTTGATATGATTAACAGGCTAGAAGCAGGAGAAATTAACCTTACCGTTTCCAAATTTGATGTCAATCTTCTGATCAAGGAAATTTTTGACCTTCTTGAATTTGAAGCTGAAAAGCATAATACCACATTACAGATCCAGACTTTACATCCACAAATTTTTGTAGAGGCTGATAAGCAAAAAATTTCCCAGGTTTTTATTAATCTTATTTCCAATGCCATTCACTATGCCAACAGACAGGAAGCAAAAGTGATTGTTAAGACCAGTATTTTAAGGAATAAAGTATTGATTGAAGTTATTGATAACGGAATGGGAATAAAATCTGAAATTCTTCCAAGAATCTTCGAACGTTTTTACCGTGTAGAAACCAGCAGAAGCAGAAGAGAAGGAGGTTCAGGATTAGGATTGGCCATCGTAAAGCATATCCTTGAGGCTCACAACGAAAACATTACCGTAGAAAGTGTCTATCTTGAAGGAACGAAGTTCAGTTTTATGCTCGAAAAAAGTAAATAACTTCGGCAAAATGTAAGAAAAAAAAATATTTTAAAAAATCCTGAAATATTTTTTTGTCACATGTCATTTATTATATATTTGCACCAGAGATTTATCATAATTATAAAGGCAAAAAAGTAATTTAAGAAACTGATATGGTTTACAAAATCCGCGTAATATTAGATGCGAAAGAGGATATTTTCCGTGATATTGAAGTTAAGGGAAAACAAACGTTATGGAACTTACATTTAGGAATTAAAAGTGCATTCAGTCTGCAGGGAGAGGAACTTTCTACTTTTAATCTGTTAGAAGAAGACGGAACAATCGTAAAAAGTGTCCCATTGGAAGATATGAGCGATGATGGTGATGGTGAGATTATGTCAGACGTATACATTGATGAAGCTTTCGAAAACAAAGGAGACAAGGCACAATTCCAGTATGGACTTCTTGACCTTTGGGAATTTTTCTGTGAGCTTATAGAAATCATTGATGAAACAAAAGGAGTGAATTATCCGATTACTGTGTACAGATTTGGAAACGTTCCATTAAAAGCGCCTAGCAAAAACGGAAGCGGAGGATCTAAAAAGAAATCAGCAATGCCTTTGGCAGATGACGAGTTTGGGTTCGATGATGATTTTGGTGCAGGCGGAAACTTTTCCGATGAAGATGATGACAGCTTCGATGATGACGAAGAAGAAGACTACAACGACGATGTCTTTGATGATGAAGAAGACAACGATGACGAAAGATAAGATGTAGATACATAAAAAATACAGCCCCGGATTTTTAGTCCGGGGCTTTTTTATTGAAAACTAAAGCAGTTTGAATGAAACCAGCCATATCAAGATATACAGTTACACATCTGCTTAGAAAGAATCAATGAAATTGATTCCACTCTTTGCTTCGTAAAAATAGAACAGGAAGTTATTAAAAACTTTGCGTTAAATTAAAATAGCGTGTTTTCTATTTCTTTAAATCACTTTAATCCATTATTCACAAAGTATTTTATGATTTGTATTATTTCAAAAAGAGCACCCGTAATTTTCCATTTCTGCCCTTTTCCCTGAAAAACAATCCTTACTTTTGTTAAAAATAGATTAATGAAGAAATTAATTTTATTAGCTGTAATTGGTCTGGGAATTGTTTCCTGTACCACTCAAAAAAATACAAAGAGGATGACAGAACTGCCAAAAGACTGGAAACACAACACGAATATCTACGAAGTAAATATCAGACAATATACTCAGGAAGGAACTTTCAAAGCATTTGCAAAAGAAATGCCCCGACTGAAAGCTATGGGAGTAAGAACACTTTGGTTCATGCCTATAACTCCAATTGCCCAGCAAAATAAAAAAGGAAGTCTAGGGAGTCCTTATGCTGCCTCAGACTATACTTCCATTAATCCGGAATTTGGGACGATGGAGGATTTTAAAGCGATGGTGAATGAAGCACACAGATTGGGTTTCAAAGTAATTATCGATTGGGTAGCCAATCATACCGGTTGGGATCATGTCTGGACCAAAACTCATCCTGAATTTTATCTGAAAGATCCGGATGGAAAATTCCACATTGCTTCCGGAATGGATGATATTATTGAACTGGATTACAAAAACCCGGAAATGCGTCAGGCCATGATTGACGCGATGAAATTCTGGATAACGGAAACTGATATTGATGGTTTCAGATGCGATTTAGCATCATGGGTAGAAGTCGATTTCTGGGAACAGGCACGCCCGGAAGTGGAAAAAATAAAACCACTTTTCTGGTTAGGAGAATTTGATGAGTTGGAAAGTCCGGAATACGGAAAAGTTTTCGATGCCAGTTACTCTTGGAAATGGATGCATAAATCTGCAGATTATTATAAAAAGAATGAACCGCTTCAGGAGTTGAAGGACTTATTGGTGAAATATTCCAATATCGGAGACCAGTCAATGAGAGCCTGGTTTACGGCTAATCATGATGAAAATTCATGGAACGGCACAGAATATGAAAAATATGCAGTTATTACCAAACCAATGGCTGTATTCTCTGCTACATGGAATGGTGTTCCGTTATTGTACTCAGGTCAGGAACTTCCCAATATGAAGAGACTTGAGTTTTTCGAAAAAGATCCGATTAAATGGACCAAAACTTATCAGGTGGCCGATTTCTATAAAACATTATTAGAGCTCAAAGCTTTCAATCCTGCTTTGAGGGGAGGAGATTCAAATGTGACCACTTATTTATTGAATACAACTGCTAATGACAAAATCCTAGCGTACATAAGAAAAAATGGAAAAGATGAAGTACTGGTTGTTTTAAACATGTCAAAAGAGCCTGTGAATTTTAGTATTGAAGACGGAAATCTATCAGGAACTTTCAGAAATGTATTCGAAAAATCAAAAAGAAACTTCGATGAAGGGAAAGATTTTAATTTCAAAGTTTCAGACTACGCCGTATTTGAAAAATAAAAATAATTTGGATAGGAAATTATAAAACCTCAATCACCAGTTATTAAATAGTACTACATTCCCCTCCGCTGGAGGGGTGTCAAAATCATCGATTTTGACGGGGTGGTTTTCTCCATCCACAATAAAATATTCCGGCATTACAATGAACAAACAAGAAATAATAGACATAGTTAAAGCTAAGTTAGCAGACAAAATTCAGTATTTCGAAAATCTGATCGCAGAAACCCGTGCTTCCAATAATGACACCAAAAGCTCAATGGGAGATAAGTATGAAACTGGCAGAGAAATGCTTCAGCAGGAAATCAATAATCTGCAGCGACAGCTTAATGAGGTATTGAACCAACAGGGAATTTTACAAAAAATAACTTCTGATCCTTCCGAGAAAGTTCAGACTGGGGCTTTGGTGAAAACCAATAAGGGAGTATTCTATGTTTCAGCTTCTATGGGAGAAATTATTTTTGAAAATCAGAAGATTATGACCGTTTCTGCAGAATCTCCTTTAGTAAAGGCAATGTTTGGCAAGAAAATGGGAGAGACATTTACCATCAACAATGTCAATCAGGATATTGAACATATTTGGTAAATCAATCTTTAAGAGTATGAAATTTAAAAATTTACTTCTCCTAGTTTTTTTACTAGGCAGTTTGGCTATCAATGCACAGGTTCGTGCCACAGTTTCCTCACGAACATATGATCTTGAAACGGTAAAACTTACGGTAGACGGCTTTGTTGTTACCCTTAATGCGGATGGGTCAATTTCTGATTTTAATGCTCCTGACCTGAATGGTAAACTTGAATATTACGATAATCAAATTTTTGATAAAATTAAATATGGAAAGCTTAAAAGCATAGGAAATGTTAAAATAGATTATTGGGATGATTCTGCATTTACTAGCGAGAAAGCAGGTAAGCTGAAAAGTATAGGGAATATTTCTGTAGACTATTGGGAAGATTCTGCCTTTACCAGAGAGAAAGCTGGTAAGGTAAAGAAAATTGGAAATCTTACCATAGATTACTGGCCAAATGATGTTATTGATAACAGCAGATTAGGAAAACTAAAAACGATAGGTGATATTTCTATAGATTATGGAACAAAAGATATTATTGATGAAAGTAAATTTCAAAAACTTACCAAATTTGGCCCGGTGAGACTGGAATATTCAAATGATAAATTCATGGATAAAAACAGATATGGGCAACTAAAATCAATCAGCGGTAACAGTGAAAAAATTAGTGTCTCCGTATTATAGTCCCTCTGTTGTCTTAATAGCTTGAAGATGTTGGATATACACCTGTTTAATAGAAAAGAGATATACATCTTATAAAAAGCATCCATAGGCTGGGTGTTTTTTTTTACTAAATTTGACCCATAAATTCCTTTTCAAAATGCAAAACTATCTGGATCTTTTACAACATATTTTAGACAACGGAACTGATAAAACCGATAGAACTGGAACCGGAACCAGAAGTGTGTTCGGGTATCAGTTAAGATATGATCTGTCAAAAGGTTTTCCATTGGTAACCACCAAAAAAGTACATTTAAAATCCATTATCTATGAATTGCTTTGGTTTCTGAAAGGAGATACCAATATCCAATACCTTAAAGATAACGGAGTAAGTATCTGGGATGAATGGGCGAATGAAAACGGAGATTTAGGACCTGTTTACGGAGCGCAGTGGAGAAGCTGGAACGGAGCAGACGGAAAAATTGTAGATCAGATCACAGAAGTAATAGATCAGATCAAAAAAAATCCGGATTCCAGAAGGCTGATCGTTTCTGCATGGAATGTTGCTGAGATCCCCAATATGGCTTTGGCACCTTGTCATGCATTATTCCAGTTTTATGTAGCAGATGGGAAATTATCATTGCAGCTGTATCAGAGAAGTGCGGATGTCTTCCTAGGTGTTCCTTTCAATATTGCAAGTTATGCATTGTTATTGATGATGGTAGCACAGGTTTGTGATCTTGAAGTGGGAGATTATGTGCATAGTTTTGGAGATGTTCACATTTACAATAACCACTTTGAACAGGTGAACAGACAGCTTTCAAGAGAAACAAGGGCGCTTCCTACCATGAAACTGAATCCTGATGTTAAAAATATCTTCGATTTCGATTTTGGAGATTTTGCATTGGAAAACTATGATCCACATCCGGGAATTAAGGCGCCCGTAGCAATTTAATATCATACATACTTTTTTATTACCTTTTGTAATTGACAGATTTCTATTATTTTTGAAGTTTGTGAGAATTTAATTTTCACCACAAATTTTGAAAAAATAATATGGGAAAAAAAATAAACAATACGTATCTGATATTTTTGAATATACTGATCGTTGTTTACAACCTTTATATATGGCTGTCTGTTTTCACGGAAAAGGTCATTGTAACAGATGATTTAAAAGAAGCTTATAACGCCAGGCATATTTCTAAATCTTATTTCAGTTATATTGGTTCCTATCTGGATTCTTCCAATATGGCAGCAAGACCGGTATCTGGATTTATCACAGGAACTTTGGTTTTTCTTTCAAAGTATAACGAATCCATTTATCTTTTAGGAATACTCTTTTTCCCACTTTCGCTGTTTGCTATTTATTGGGTGGCACAAAAAGTTCTGTCAAAAGAATTGGCCAGTTTGATCACTTTGCTGTATTCATGCTCTTTAATCGGTACAAGTATTCAGTTTTCTCCAATCATGCTGAATTCAAACCTGGCAACGATATTTTTTAGTCTGAGCATTTATTATGTTTATGTTCGTAAAAACATTCTGTTCAGTGCTTTGTTTTTTATACTTTCAATATTAAGCTATGAGATTTTTCTGCCATTGATTCTGCTAAATCTTTATTTAATCAAGGAAAATAAAAAAAGAATCGTTTTTCTGTTGCTAACTATTGGATCAGTTGTTCTTTTCAGAAAAGTCATTCAGCCGGCAATATTTGCTCATTCTTACCAAAGAGATGAAGTCGGGAAAATTTTCGAATTGAAAAGAGTAGTACAGGTGACCATTTTAACAGCAAAATTATTTTTCAAAGATATTTTTGTAGGAATATATAAAGGATTAATAAATCTTAAAAATCTTCATATTGTAGAAATACTTTTGGCTTTAATCATATCTTCTGTTGTCTATAAGGTATTTATTGGCTACGATTTTAAAAGCAGATTAAAAGCCATTAAAAATGTAGGATTAATTTCTTTGGTCTCAATAATTCTTGCTATAAGCGTTTTCTATGTTTCTGCTTATATTCCTACTCTTTTTGGCTTTGATAACCGAAGCCTCGGAGCCATCAGGCTTTTTTATACACTCTTTCTCGTTTCAGGAATCATTTATTTGTCCTTTAAGCTGAAGTTGGGAAATAAAACAATCAGTTCTCTTTTTGCAGGATTTGCTTTCCTTTTACTTGCCACCAATATGAGTGTGAAAAATGCATGGATCTATGCCAGTCAGTTTAATTATAAAATGTTTCACGAATTGAGTAAAACATTAAAAGCTGAAAATATTGAAAGTGGAGTGGTTTGTTTAGGATATGACATGTTCACTGAATTGAAGACTAATCCACACTTTATTCTGAGAGAACCTATTTTTTATAACAACTGGGAATGCCGTAGGCTGTCTGAAATGAATGGTATTGATCCTGAAAAAGTATTTATTTTTAATGTGGACAGACAGACGAAATGTGAATTGATATTTCTGTATAAAAACGGAAAGATTGTTAGAGAGAAATAGTAAATAAGGCTGGAAGTCAGAAGCTCGGAGCGGGAAGTACTCTCAGCCCGCCAATAACTGATATTTTATTATTGGATTTTCCTTTGCTATAATCAAAACAAGATTACTCATCCTTTTTCCATAAATATAATTTTTTTAGGATAATTTAAATTTCATATTTCGTCCGATAGTAACTTTCAACCTCCTGCTTCCAGCCTCTAACCTCTTCATTCTTCCCATAAAAATCTCCTTTAAAAAAACACTAACAGACCCATTGTTTCTAAAATAAGTTTTAAATTTGAAAGAACTTGATTCTGACCCTTTAACAAAAGGGATTATTATAAATCCAATCACAAAAATTATGAAGTATTTAAAGATAAATATTGAAGAGAATGCCAACCCTGAAGTACTGAAAAATATTGTTCTTCAGTTAAAAGGGGTTGCTTCAGCAGAAATTGTTGACGATGAAAACCCGCAAAGTGAACTGAAAAAAGCTTTTGCCAAAACAAAAGAACAGTTGAAAACCGGTGACTATGAAACTTTAGTCAATGATATTTTCGATATCATAATAAAAAAATAACTCTAAAATTATAAAGTAGACAGATGAGAAAGGCCATTTTATCGATTGCGATATTAGGAATTTTATTTTCCGCCAATGTATCAGCACAAACTGAAACTTCAGGAAGAGAAAAAGTGTACAGAGCTACCCATACTAAGGTAACAGAACTGAAACACACCAAGCTGAAGGTAAACTTCGATTATCAGAAAGAACAGATGAATGGGGAAGAATGGTTAACGGCTTCACCGTATTTCTATCCTGCCAATGAGTTGATTCTTGACGCAAAAGCAATGCTGATTCATGAAGTAGCTCTTGATAACAATGGTAAAAAATCTCCTTTAAAATACGAATACAAAGATGATATCCTGAAAATTACACTGGATAAAACCTATCAGAAAAATCAGGATTATACAGTCTATATCAAATATACATCCCGTCCGAACGAAGTGAAACAACAGGGAAGTATGGCCATCAATGATGCCAAAGGACTTTATTTCATTAATGCTCAGGGAACAGATCCGGAACTTCCGACGCAAATCTGGACTCAAGGAGAAACAGAAGCCTCTTCTGCGTGGTTTCCAACCATTGATAAACCCAATCAGAAAACAACTCAGGAAATCTATATGACAGTTCCTGATAAATATGTTACTCTATCAAATGGTATCCTGAAAGACTCTCAAAAAGAATCTAGCGGATTAAGAACCGATCATTGGGTAATGGATAAAAGACATTCTACTTACCTTTTCTTCATGGGAGTAGGAGAGTATGCTATTGTAAAAGATAAATGGAAGAATATTCCTGTTGATTACTATATCGAAAAAGAATATGAGCCTTACGCTAAACAGATCTATGGAAATACTCCGGAAATGATCGATTTTTTCTCTAAAAGAATGAATTACGATTATCCATGGGCTAAATATGCACAAATTTCCGGTAGAAACTATGTGAGTGGTGCTATGGAAAATACAACAGCAACGCTTCATGGAAGTGATATTCTTCAAAAACCGGGACAGCTCATCGATGAAAATACATGGGAAGATACCATTGCTCACGAACTATTTCATCATTGGTTTGGAGATCTGGTAACCGCAGAAAGCTGGAGTAACCTTACAGTGAACGAATCCTTCGCTAATTATTCTGAATACCTTTGGAATGAACATAAATATGGAAAAGATCAGGCCGATTATCACCTGATGACTGATGTGAACAGATACATCCATAATCCATCTGATTTTAATAAAAACTTGGTAAGATTCAATTATGCATCCCGTGAAGATGTATTTGATCTGGTAACCTATCAGAAAGGAGGGGGAATTCTCAATATGTTAAGAAACTATTTAGGAGATGATGCTTTTTTTGCTGGGATGAATGACTACCTGAAAACAAATGAATATCAGAATGCAGAAGCACATCAGTTGAGACTTTCCTTTGAAAAAGTTTCAGGAAAAGACCTGAACTGGTTCTTTAATCAATGGTATTTCGGAAACGGAAACCCGAAGGTCAACTATTCATTTACATTTGAACCTGTGAAAAAACAAGTAGCTGTTACGATTAATCAGACTCAGGATCAGATGTTTGAATTTCCTTTAGCAATTGATGTGTATGACAATGGAAAACCAAAAAGATATAATGTTTGGGTAAACGCTGATGCGAAGAATACATTTAATTTTGATGTTTCCAAAGCTCCGGATTTAGTGAATATTAATGCAGATGGTGTTCTATTGGCAGATATTACTGATACAAAAACTCCGGAACAGAATCTTTTACAGTTTACAAATTCTAAAGAATTTAAAAACAGATATAATGCTTTAGCAGGAATAAAAGATCAGGTAGGTAAAAACCCTGCAGCAACCAAATTATTGGCAGCAGCGTTAAAAGATCCTTTTTTCAGAGTAAGAATTCAGGCGTTGGAATTGGTAGACCTTAGCAACCCTGAACAAATGAAAGCATTAGGAGTTGAAGTTGAAAAACTGGCTTCCAATGATCCTAAAACATTAACACAGGCTGCAGCAATTACTGCCTTGGCTAAAACAAAAGATAAAAAATACCTTCCTCTTTTTGAAAAAGGAATGAGCGCCATTTCGAATGCTGTAAAAGGAAGTTCGTTAGGAGCTATTCTTGCTATTGATCCGTCAAAGGCTAATTCACTAGCTGATAAAATTAATTTGGATGGCGCTTCAGATGAGTTACAGGCCCAATTACTTCCAATTATTGTAAAAAATAAAGTAGTTTCTCAAATGCCTAAAATTGCTTCGTTGGCAGCATTTTACCCGTTTATCAAATTTCAGAATCCGGAATTAGGGAAATCTGCAGAAGAAGGATATAACTGGATCATGTCATCTGATAATTTAAAAGCTACGGAAAGTGTGACTAAGATTTTAGGGTACGCTAAAAACCAGATAGGGGATAATCCACAAGCTAAAATGATGGTGGTACAAATGCTGAAGGATGGGTTAGGTAAAAAAATGGAATTACTGAAACAGAATCCACAGAATGCAGCAAGCATTAATAAACAGATTGATGTTATTAATAAAACCATTGAAAATTATAAGTAAGATATAAAGCCGGCAAATTTGCTGGCTTTCTTTTTATAGATGAATAATTTGGATAGCTTACCTATATTGATAGGGGGCTATATTCAGAAATTAAAGTGTAGAAAAGGTCTTTAATGATATCTGTTTCTACTTTATTAATTTTTAATAATATTACAAAAATCAGTAATTTTTACTGCTGTTTTTTGCATTATCTTTCATAAATTAGTTTAAAATTTTAAAAAATATGAGTTTTGGAATTGAAGCGGCAAGCTATTATGTGCCTTCTTTATATTTGGAAATTAAAGATTTAGCAGAAAAAAGAGGTATAGAACCTGCGAAATTGGAGAAGGGACTAGGGCTTCATAAAATGGGATTGCCTGATGTGCATGAAGATGCGGCAACCTTTGCAGCAGAAGCATTACTAAGGTTAATTCAGGATTATCAGATCAATCCTAAAGAGATTTCAAGAATTTATCTGGGGACTGAAAGTGCTTTGGATGCTGCAAAACCAACCGCTTCTTATGCCATGCAGATGGTTGAAAAGGTATTGGAAGGAAAATTTGGAGAAAGAGCTTTTAAAAACTGTGATGTTGTAGATATGACTTTTGCCTGTGTAGGTGGAGTTGATGCTTTGCATAATGCCTTAGATTTTGTAAGAGTAAATCCTGAAAAAAAAGCGGTAGTTATTGCCAGTGACTATGCAAAATATGAATTGGCTTCTTCAGGAGAATATACACAAGGGGGTGGAGCTGTTGCGCTATTGATCTCTGCAAAACCTGATCTTCTTGAAATTGAAAATAATTGGGGAATAGCTACAGAAAGTGTTTTTGATTTCTTCAAGCCAAGAAGACAATATCAAAAAGAAGATCTGAACGGAGCACCTGAAATGTATCCTGACAAGATCGAGATCTTTACAGATGAACCGGTTTTTGATGGGCAGTATTCCAATCAGTGCTACCAGGATAGGATCAGAGAAGCTTACCAGCATTATAAAGAGATTGCGGGAAAAGAAAAGCCTTATGAAGCCTGGAGGTATATTATTTTCCATTTACCTTATGCTTTTCATGGAAAAAGAGTCTTTACAGAAATCTATAGCCTGGAAAATGGAATTTCCTATGAAACTCCTGAGGATCAGAAAGCCGTTGCTAAATCTGAAAATTATATACAGCTAATTAATGATGCTATTGAAAAGACCCAAAGAGCTTCTTCAGAAATAGGGAATATGTATACTGCCTCTATTTTTATGGCATTCCTTTCTGGTTTACAGACTTCTTTTAATGAAAACGAAGATCTATCCGGAAAAGAAATCGGATTCGTTGGATATGGTAGTGGTTCCAAGTCAAAGGTGTTTGCCGGCAAGGTATCTGCTAATTGGAAAACTGTGGTAGAGAAGTGGAATTTATTCGAAAATCTGAATCATCGAAAATCTATTGATTTTGAAACCTATGAAAAGCTTCACAGAAAGCAATTGAGCCAATCTGTGAACCCAGATTATAAAGGATTTGGTCTTGTTTCCATAGAAACTGAAAGTCCTGTTTTAGCTGGGGCTAGATATTATGGTTATCAAAAATAGTTTTAAAATTAAAACATATGAAAAGCATTCCAATTTTTGGAATGCTTTTTTTGTTCCAGTTAAATATTGTTGTCAAAAAGATAGTAACAGCAGTAGGTAATGTGATATCTGCTTATTCATATTATAGCTTTTGAAAAGATAAATTATTAAGTTTTAGTAATAAAACAGTTTAATTTATTTTGTGAAAAATGGAATATAAATGTCAAAAATAAAGTCAGGAAATATTCTCAAAAATATACTGATTTATACTGATTTTTAGAGATCATATATTAACAGATTTTTAATTTTATTTTTATGGAGACTATCTTTTTAGGTGGTATTCCTGACTTTTATCAGGTTGTTTTTTATGTTTTTCCGCTAAAAAGTATTCCTTTTTTAGCTCGTTTTGGATGAAAAACGGGGTGGACTTGTTTTATTTTTTTCGTTGATATAATTATTTGTTGTTAATTTTTTTCACTTTATTTTTTTTATTGATGTACATTAATTTTTATTTCACTTTTAGTTAAAATTCTTTTAATATTTGAAATACTTCTGTATTCTTTAAAATTTCAAATATAATTGAAGTTTTTTTTTATCATTTTTTAGAGTTAAGTAAATATAATCCTTTTTTGGAGGGCTGTTTTAAGGTTTTAATAAATTGATGGTGTTAATATTTATTAACATATTTGTCCCCTTGAATATATTAAAATCTGTTAATATGAATGTGAAGTTACATGTATTAAGTGCTGGAGCTTTGTTTTTTTTAGGACAAGCTGCCTATGCGCAAAAATCTAAGAATGATTCTATTCTGAAGGAGAATAAGATCGATGAGGTAATCGTTACTGGATATCAGAAGAAAAAAGCAGATGAAATTACCCAGGCTCAAGCCGTTGTAAGTGGAGATGCTATCAGAAGAAACTCTCCTACAACATCTATCGGAAACTCTTTACAGGGTAGAGCTTCAGGGGTATATGTACAAAGTGCTACTGGCCAGCCAGGTTCTACCGCTACCATTATGGTAAGAGGAGTTGCCGGTGTTGGTGGTTCTTCTGAGCCTACTTATGTTGTAAATGGTATGTATATGTCTGCTAGACAGTTCAGTGCAATTAACCCTGCAGACGTAGAATCAATTTCCGTTCTTAAAGATGCTGCAGCTACGGCTCAGTATGGTGCGAGAGGAGCAAACGGGGTAGTTGTAGTAACAACTAAAGCCGGAAAAGTAGGAAAAACTAACTATTCATTTGAAAGTAAGTTTGGTTTCAGCGAAAAGCTGAAGGACAAGAACTTCACGATGATGAATTCCAGAGAGTTAATGAACTACCAGAATGAGTTAGGTTACTTAGGTGTAACGCCAAGAACTCAGGATGAAATTAATGCACTTGCTGTTTACGATCACAACTGGCAAAAAGACCTGTTGAGACCTTCAAGCATTCAGTCTTATTTGTTCAGTGCACAGGGAGGGTCTAGAGAAAGCACATTCTACTATTCATTAGGATATGATGCTGATAATGGTATTCTTAAAGATGTAGACGGACTTAAGAGATATACAGGTAACTTCGGATTTACTAACAAATTGAGCGAAAAGTTAAACGTTGGAGTTAACTTAGGAGTTCAGTATCAGGTTACGCAGAACTTTAGAGACAGAAATAATACACAGAACCCATTCGCTGCAATGTATAAATATGCTCCTTACGAGCCGATTTATAACCCAGACGGAAGCTACAATCAGAAAATGAGAGCAGGGTCCAATACTGTAGAGCAGATCCGTAATAACAGAGCAGAAGACCAGAGATTAAGAATTCCGGTAACTTTATTCGGAGAATATAAAATCATGGACGGATTGAAATTTAAAACTAATTTCAACGGACTTTACGACTGGTACATGAATACCACTTGGATGAAAAAGGGATCTAACCTGGATTTAACTACCAACAAAATTCCTACAGGTTCATTAGCAAAAAACTCATTCTATGCATTTAACTACACATGGAATAACTCATTAAATTATAAGAAATCATTCGGAAAACACAATTTCGATTTCTTAGGATTTATTGAATATAACGATAACTACACTGAAACAGTGAATGCAAGTGCTTATGGATTAAAATCTACTACACTTAGTGTTCCATCTATCACAACTCCTTCTGACAGAAATACATTTACCGGAACTAAAGTTAGAAATACTCTTTTCAGTTTAGCGGGTATGGTAAACTATGATTATGAAGGTAAATATTTAGCAACAGGATCATTAAGAAGAGATGCTTCTTCAAGATTTGGAGCTAATAACAAGAGCGGGATCTTCTGGTCTGCAAGTGCTGCTTGGAACATTGCGAAGGAAGACTTCATGAAAGGTGGTTTCATCAACGACTTGAAACTTAGAGCTTCTTACGGTACAACCGGAAATGACGGTTCATTATCTGACTATTACAACGTAGCGAATGTTGGTTTCGATTTATACGGAAATAACGCCGCTTTATTTCCTGGAACTTATAACAGTACCGAAAAAGTTTACATCATTGGTAACACGAATCTGAAATGGGAAGCTAATGCGGTAACTAACGCAGGGGTTGACTTTACAATGTGGAAGAGAAGAATCCGTGGATCTGTAGAAGTTTATCAAAATAAGAGAAAAGATTTCGTACAGTTAGTACCATTAGATAAGCAGGAAGGTTCATATTACCAATATATCAATGCTGGTGATATGACTCAGAAAGGTCTTGAAGCTGAATTAAGCGTAGACGTTATGAGAAAGAAAGATTTCCAATGGACGGTACGTGCTAACATCTCTTTCCAGAAATCAACGCTTGATAAACTAGCAGATGGACAAACTGAAAGAAACCTTGGATATACTTACCTTAAAGTAGGTGAATCTCCATATGCATTCTATAGTGTTAGATTTGCAGGAGTAAACCCAGATAATGGAAATGCTCAATATTACGATAAAGCAGGAAACATTACAGAAAAATACAGTGCTTCTGATGCTGTTCCACTTACAGACAAATCTCCTTTCCCAACAAGTTTTGGTGGTTTCGGAACTACACTTCAATATAAAGGATTCGACTTCAGTGCAGACTTTACATTCAAGTTAGGAGGTTATACATATAACAACATGTATTTATTGGCTAATGATCCAACTCAGGCTAAAGCAGGAAGAAACATGGCGCAGTCAGCGGCTAACATGTGGAGAAAACCAGGTGATACAGATGTATTCCAAAGAGTAGACTCTAATGGTATGCGTGATTCTGATCAGTGGATTGAGAAATCAGACTACTTAAGATTAAGATCCCTTACATTAGGATATACATTTGATAAAAAAATCCTTGGAGAGGATTCTCCAATTAATAAACTGAGAATGTTTGTACAGGGGCAGAACTTATTTACAGTAACAAGTTTCCACGGAGAACCTGAAATTTCTGTAGGATCTGCTGAATCTACATCATTATTCGTTCCAGGATCATATAACCTTTATACTTATCCTGCTGTAAGAACGATCATGGTAGGAATGCAATTAGAATTTTAATATTGAATAGCTTTATGAAAAAGAATATAATAAAAATAAGTTTAGCTGCGTTGACTGTTTTTGTATCGTTAACGTCTTGTGAAAGAAATTTAGATCAGATTTCATCAGTGAATGAAGCAGAGGAGCAGGCAATGACCAGACCTGAATCATTCAGACAGGCTTTAGATGGAGCTTATACTGCATTTAAAGGAGGAGGTTATTACACTAGTGATGCCGGTAATCAGCTTATTATGGGTGATCTTACTACAGATAACCTTATTATTTCAGAGTCAGGAAGAAACTCTAACATTGCAGCTTCAAACTTTGAATTCTCTTCAGATAATTCACAGACTACAGGCTTGTTCAGTGCTGCATATGCTGTAGTAAGCAGAGCTAACTTCGTTCTTTCTTATTTAGAGAATGGAGTGTTAACAGGTACTCAGAAAGATAATGTTGAAGCAGAAGCAAGAGCGATCAGAGCAGCAGCTCATTTCGATATCTTAAGAGCCTACTCTGTAATCCCAACACAAAAATCATCAGCAAAGAACCAATACGGTATTTATTATTCTGAATCTTACAGACCATTGAATAGTGATTCTTCCAGAAGTTTATCAGTAGATGAGTCATATAAAAAAGTAATTAATGACCTGTTAATTGCCGCTGATAAAATTACTCAAAATGACGCTGATAAAGGAAGATTCAGCAAAGCTGCTGTATACGGATTATTATCAAGAGTATATCTTTATCAGGGAGACAATGCTAATACTGTAAAATATGGTCAGTTAGCATTAGGACTTTCCCCAAGTGTTACAACATTGGCTAACTTTAATAGTATCTGGAAAGAAAATGAAGGATTGGCTAAAATTACGGATGGAGTTTTATTCCAGATCTCTAACTCAGCACCTGAGCGTAATACAGTAGGGGTTGCTTATAACCAGTTAATTGACGGTCAATACAGATCAGAATTTGTTGCAGATTATGCTTTCTTCAACACTTTTGCTGCTAATGACGTAAGAAAAACTGCCTACTTCACTACTGCTGCATACAACAAAAAAATATACAACCACATTACAAAATACGCAGGTAATGGTGGACCGGTGAACATTGTTCCGATTAAGTATCTGAGAACAGCTGAAGTATTATTGAACGTAGCAGAAGCATCTTACAACTTAGGAAATCAGGGGACAGCTCTTGCTTTGTTAAACCAGTTGAGAAAAGAAAGATATACTTCATTCACTCCTGGAACAGAAGCTGGACAAGCTCTTATGGATGCTATCCTGAAAGAAAGAAGATTAGAGCTGGCTTTTGAAAATGACAGATGGTATACACTGAAAAGACTAGGTCTTTCTATTCAAAGATCAGGTAAAGGAGACATTGCTGACGGTAGCGGATCAAAAGCTGCTGCTCAGACTCTAGCTGTAGATAGTTATTTATGGCAATGGCCAATTCCAATTAATGCTATTCAGGCTAATCCTAACATTAAGCAGAATGACGGTTATTAAGAAATAACATTTTTAATATATATAAGAAGAGTCCCATGGAAATGGGGCTCTTTTTTATTTGAGTTTGGAAGTAATTATATGTTTCCGGAACACGAATCCCGTAGCTCGCGTATAATAATTTAAATTCTTTACTCAGATTTACTCCCGCACAATCATCCTGTTCTGATAGCTCTTTGGTGTGATACCTTCCAGTTGTTTAAAAACCCGGGTAAAATAATTAGTATCCGAAAATCCGGTCTGGTATGCTGTTTCTTTAATGCTGTTTTGGGTAGCCAGTAATTCTTTAGCCTTATTGATTCTTTCCTGTAAAATAAAATCATTAGGGGAAGTTCCCAATTCATCTTTAAACATCTTAAAGAAATTTGATTTACTCACATAGGCAAGTTTTGCAATACTTTCTATCGATAGTTTCTGATGCAGGTTCCTTTTAATGTAATCTACCGCAAAACCAATTCTTGATTTATTTTTTACCATATTTCTTTCTACCATACTTCTGGCCTGTGTCTGCATAAGCCGTATCAAAAGTTCCTTCAGAGCAAAATCAGCCATAATATCCTTTTGGCAATTATCATCCATAGCTATTCTCATAATATTATTGGTTGCAGAAGCCAGCGCTTGATTGTTAAAGAGAAAATATTCATCCAGCTGAATATTCCATTGGGATGCCTCATCTACTTTTGGGAGATGGTAATTTAAATAATTAAGAGAATTCTCTATAAAATCAGGGTTTAAACTTAAAGAAATGCATTGCGTAGGAGTTTTATCGGCCTCAGGAAAATCAATTACCATGGTTTCACCGGGTGCTACCAGAATGCTTTCTCCCGGGAAATAATCAAAATAATTAGTTTTGTTATCCAGTTTCATGTGTTTTTTACCTCTCAGCATGGCTGTAAATGCAATATTTTCAAAATGAAGTTTCACTCCGAAAGCGGCTTTATGCGTTTCGTAGATACTGAATTCACAATTGTTTAGATTGAACTTGGTCTGATTTTCAACAAGGCTCAATAGCTGATTTTCCTTGCGTAATTCAGGAGTATTTAATAAAATATTACTATTGTTATTCATTTCTAAATATTTTTATAAAACTGGTAACTCAAATATAGAAAATTTGACTCAACGTTGCTGTTAATAAAATACTAAAATTAGACTTCTGTACTATTCTGCACTTTTTTTATACGATTGTGCTATAGGTTTTTTACACATCCGTGTAATTTGGCTGTATCGAAAAATTAAAACATACTAATATGAGCACTCTTACAGAACCAAAATCAACTACGCTTTTACAGCGTCCCGAGTTCAAAAGCAGATATGATAATTATATTGACGGAAAATTTACTCCCCCCGTTAAAGGACAGTATTTTGATGTAGTATCACCCGTTGACGGTAAGAATTTTACCCAGGTGGCTCATTCATCCAAAGAAGATCTGGAACTGGCCGTAGATGCTGCAGATAAAGCATTCCAGACCTGGAAAAATACCTCAGCTACAGAAAGAAGTATTATTCTTAATAAAATTGCAGACAGAATAGAGCAGAATTTAGAATACCTGGCTACTGTAGAAACCATTGATAACGGTAAAGCAGTCAGAGAAACATTAGCTGCAGATCTTCCGCTGGCTATTGATCATTTCAGGTATTTTGCATCCGTGATCCGTGCAGAAGAAGGATCACACAATGAACTGGATAAAGATACCGTTTCCTTGATCGTTCATGAACCTTTGGGAGTAATAGCACAGATCATTCCGTGGAACTTCCCAATTCTTATGGCAACCTGGAAGCTTGCTCCGGCAATAGCTGCCGGAAACTGTGTTGTTTTAAAACCTGCGGAAAGCACTCCCGTTTCTATCATGATCTTAATGGAGTTAATTGGTGACTTACTACCTGCAGGGGTAGTGAATATAGTGAATGGTTTTGGAGCAGAATTGGGAAGAGCTCTGGTAACTAATCCTAAAGTATCTAAGGCAGCTTTCACAGGATCTACAGCTACAGGACGTATGGTAATGCAGTATGCTACCGAAAATATTATCCCTGTAACGTTGGAGTTAGGTGGAAAATCACCTAATGTTTTTTTCAACTCCGTGATGGATGCTGATGATGAATTCTTGGATAAAGCCATTGAAGGTGCTGTTCTTTTTGCACTAAATCAGGGAGAGATTTGCACGTGTCCCTCAAGACTATTGGTTCAGGAAGGAATAGCAGATGCTTTCATCGAAAGAGTAATTGAAAGGGTAAAAGCAATCAAAGTAGGAAATCCGCTGGATAAAACTGTTATGATGGGAGCACAGGCTTCAAAAATTCAAAAAGAAAAGATACTTTCCTATATCCAACTTGGGGTAGATGAAGGTGCTGAAGTATTGGTAGGAGGAGATGTGAACCATCTTGGAGAAGATCTGGAAGATGGATTCTATATTCAGCCTACGATCTTCAAAGGAAATAATAAAATGAGAATTTTTCAGGAGGAAATCTTCGGTCCTGTATTGGCTTTCACTACCTTTAAGGATGAAGAAGAGGCCGTAAAAATTGCCAATGATACTATTTATGGCCTTGGAGCAGGAGTATGGACAAGAGATGCCCATCAATTGTACAATATCCCGCGTCAGATTGAAGCAGGAAGAATTTGGGTGAACCAATATCATTCATATCCTGCAGGAGCTCCTTTTGGAGGATATAAACAATCCGGGATAGGAAGAGAGAATCATAAAATGATGCTGGACCATTATCGCCAGACCAAAAATATGCTGATCTCCTATAATAAAAATAAGTTAGGTTTCTTTTAATATTATGTAGGACGTGCCCGATTTGCCTTGGCTTTTTCCAAGGCAAACGGTCGGGCTATGCAGGGCTTCACTTCGTTTCGGTGCTTCATTGCATTCCGCACCGGCTCGTGCCTCGCCGCCCTTACTATCCCTCACGCAGGAGGTATATTGTCTTTGCATACTCATCTTTTACACTAAAAAATATAAATTTCTTTAAAAGGCAATTGGATAATAACTCAAAATAACCCTGATAAAAACTCATTCAAAAAATAAAATATGATCCCAAAAACAATGAAAGCTGCAGTAGTTCAAGGCTACGGACAGCCCCTAAAAATAGAAGAAGTTCCTGTAAGAGAACCCGGAAGATATGAAGTGCTTGTAAAGGTAATTGCCTGTGGTGTTTGCCACACAGATTTACATGCTGTAGATGGAGATTGGCCTGTAAAACCCAAAATGCCGCTTATTCCGGGGCATGAAGGGGTGGGTATTGTAGTCGCTTGCGGACCTGAAGCTTTCGTAAAAGAAGGAGATGCAGTAGGAGTTCCATGGCTTTACAGCGCCTGTGGTTGTTGCGATTACTGTATTACAGGATGGGAAACACTTTGTGAAGCTCAAAAGAATGGAGGATATAGCGTAGACGGTGGATTTGCAGAATATGTAATAGCGGATTCTAGATATGTAGGGCATCTAAAATCAAATGTGAATTTTCTTGAAATTGCTCCTATATTGTGTGCCGGAGTAACAGTGTATAAAGGACTAAAAGAAACTGAAACCAAGCCCGGAGAATGGGTTGCTATTTCAGGGATAGGAGGCCTGGGCCACGTAGCAGTTCAATATGCTAAAGCAATGGGCATGCATGTTGCTGCCATTGATGTTGCGGATGATAAGCTTGATTTGGCAAAAAAATTAGGTGCAGACCTGGTCGTTAATGCAAAAAATACAGATCCAGGTGAATATCTGCATAAAGAAGTAGGAGGAATGCATGGTGCGTTAATTACTGCTGTCTCACCCATAGCTTTTAAGCAGGGAATAGATGTTTTAAGAAGAAAAGGGACAATTGCTCTTAACGGACTGCCTCCCGGATCATTTGAACTTCCAATTTTTGAAACCGTTTTAAAACGAATTACGGTAAGAGGATCTATCGTAGGAACCAGAAAAGATTTGCAGGAAGCATTGGATTTTGCTAATGAAGGTCTTGTAAAAGCTACAGTAACTTCTGCGAAATTAGAAGATATTAATGACGTTTTCGATAAGATGAAAAAAGGCCAGATTGATGGCAGAATAGTATTGGATATTGCAGGTTCAAATTAAATAATGATGTTATTGATCCCGGTTAAAAAATATTTTACCGGGATCTTTTATAAAAAGATAGGTTTTATGAGGCTAAAATAATAGAGATGAAAACAAAAACAGCAAGACTTTCCGCAACAGAAAAAGCCCTTGAAGTCATCCGTGAGCTTGAAGAAAAATATGGTGCACTGATGTTTTATCAGGCAGGGGGCTGCTGCGAAGGGACACAACCACAATGCTTCGAAAAAGGAGGCTTTTTTCCAAGAATGAATGATGCCATGATCGGAACCATTAACGGACATGAATTCTGGATAGATCGTGACCTTTTTGAATACTGGAAATACTCCCATTTTACCCTGGATGTAACTGACGGTTTCGGCCCGGGAGGCTTCTCATTGGAAACTCCTCTAGGAAAGACATTCAAAGTGCTGTACAGACTTTTTACCCCCAAAGAATATGAAAACCTGGAGCCGGTACAACGAAGTGAATGAATTAAAAGAGCTTTAAGATTTCTGTGCGAGATAAATAAGCTCTCTTTCAAATTCATATTTACCTTTTGAAATTCCTCTTCTCAAACCAAAGTATTGAGTAATAGATATTACTGAAACTATGGCTAAGAACATCAAATCCTGTTGATTGTCTCTTATATTAACAAAGATCGCTATAAGGAAAAAACAAAGAATGACAATACAATTAAAAAATTGAAATACTGATGGAAAAAGGTTTATTGAGACAGATAATTGATTATTCTCATTTGAAATAGTTCCATGAAGTACAGGACTATTAATATTGAAATCAAAGAAATGTCTTCTTCTTTTAATGATGAAACTGTTCTCTTTGATTATTCCTCTGTACTCAAATCTTTTGGGAATTGTAGAATCTTTTTCCAATGATATAAAAGATCTATTCGTTTTATAAGTAATTTTCCCTAATCTATGGATCAATTCTGATGTACTGATATTAACTTTCACTTTAAAGCCATCATAAAGCCCAATATTTTTCAGAAACGAGTTCATTTTTAATAGAATATAGCTGGAAATTATCATCAATCCTTCACAAACCGGTTAACAAACATCGCAGCAACAATATCTCCCACAGAATTAAGAACCGTAGCCAAAGGATCTACCAATGTTCCGATAATCATCACTGCCGGAATAGCTTCCTGAGGTAATTTGTATACCGAGATCATCAGCATTTCCCCAATATATCCACCATTAGGAATTCCACCTGCTACAATACTTACAAATACGGTAATTCCTAAGGCTAGAAGTAAATTGGCAGGATCAAAAAAGTCTTTTCCAATGATTAAAAAAGCCACATAAATTTTGATAATTGAAGACATTGAAGACCCATTCTTATGCAGGGTTGTCCCAATAGGAATTACCAAATTGGCAATGGAATTTGGGATTCCGATCTTAGAAGCGGCCTGTAAATTAGCAGGCATAGTTGCAAAACTGCTGCAGGTACTTATAGCAGTAAGAGTAGGATAGATGGCATTGGTCCAAAAACTTTTAACACCCTTCCGGCCGCTTGCCATAAAGGCATAAATGGAAAAGAAAACAAGAAAATAAATAATTCCGGCAATATAATACAACCCTAAAGGTTTCGCATAAAAACCAAAAAGTTGTGGTCCTAATGTCGCAACCTGATAGGCGAAATAAGCTCCCAAACCAATAGGTGCCAGCTTCATTACTAATAGAAGAAGTTCCTTCATCACTTCATATCCTGAGGCTATAAAAATCCTGAAAGGCTTTCCAACTTCGCCTGTTTTTCTGGCTGCAAATCCGGTCATGAAAGCAAAAATAAGAAGTGCCAACATATTCTGTCTGGAAAACAAAGCGGTGAATTCTCCCACGGTAAAGAAGCTTACAATTCTATTTCCCCAGCTGTCTTCATTTGCAGCTTCTGTAATCATATCGGAACTTCCGGAAACCCCGGAAACCGGAAACAGGTAAACTGCACAGATGGTGAAAATAGCAGCGGTAAGAATAAAAAACAGAAAGGTAAGCGCCATAATAAGAATAATCTTTCCGAATTTAGATTGCTGTTCCAGAGAAGAAATAGAATTGGATACTGCAAAGAATACCAGAGGTACAACACTTACAAAAAGAAGATTTAGGAAAATATCTCCCAAAGGTTTAATGTATTCTACAAAACCAGGAGCAACAATTCCTATAATGCTTCCAATAGTAATTCCCAGAAGTAGAAATAGGATTCCGGAGTAGTTTTTAAGTACCTCTTTCATGCAGTAGTTTTTATCAAAGATAGGTTTATTTTTAACACTTTGTTATGCAATTTTCAGACCTAAAATTCATAAATTTGAGTAAATATCGTTTCTATGGCTTATATAGATTACTATAAAATTTTAGGCGTAGATAAAAGCGCAACCCAGGATGATATCAAAAAGGCTTACCGGAAATTGGCCAGAAAGCTGCATCCGGACCTTAATCCTGATGATAAAGAATCAGAAAGAAAATTCAAAGAGCTAAACGAAGCCAATGAAGTTCTCAGTAATCCTGAAAACCGTACAAAGTACGATAAGTATGGAGAAAACTGGAAGCATGGTGAGGAATATGAAAAAGCTCAACAGCAGCAAAGACAGTATCAACAACAGAATTACAATGGTGGTTACTCCGGTGCAGACTTTGGTGAAGGCGAAGACTTTTCAGATTTCTTCCAAAATATGTTTGGTGGAGCAGGAGCAGGTGGCTTTGGCAAAAGCTCACGAGGAAGAGCTTCCGGAAAGTTTAAAGGGCAGGATGTACAAGCAGAACTAACCCTGAATCTGAGAGATGCTGCGGTAACTCATCCGCAAACTTTTGAAATCAATGGCAAAAAAGTAAGAATTACCATTCCTGCCGGAGTGTATGATGGACAGAAAATAAAATTAAAAGGTCATGGAAATCCGGGAGTGAATGGCGGTCCAAACGGGGATCTCTACATCATGTTCAATATTCCTGTAGATCCTGATTTTGAAAGAGTGGGGGATGATCTTAAATCCAAGGTTACTATTGATTTGTATACCGCAGTTTTAGGAGGTGACGTAAAGGTAAATACTCTGGATGGAAGTGTTAACCTTAAAGTAAAGCCGGAAACCCAAAGCGGAATGACTGTAAGACTGAAAGGAAAAGGTTTTCCTGTCTATAAGAAAGAAGGCGAGCGTGGCGATCTTTTTGTAACCTACGAAGTGAAGCTGCCTACCAACCTTACCGATAAGCAGAAAGAGCTTTTTGAACAACTTAAAAATTCCTAGGCGATGAGTGAAAGAATATCACGAGAAGAACTCGTAAGAATATACAATATAGAAATCACCTTTTTTGATGAGCTTGTAGACTATGGTCTGCTAACTATTCATGTTGAAGATGATACTCATTATCTGATGTATGAAGACCTGCCGGATCTGGAAAAATTTGCCAATTGGCATTATGACCTCGAAATCAATCTTCCGGGCCTGGAAGTTATTCATAATATGCTGAAAAAACTGGAGGCTTTAAAACGAAGAAACAGAGATCTTATGAACAAACTTTCAGCAATCAATGACCAATATGAAGATATTTAGCTTAGTTTTGTAGCTTTTTAAAGCAACCATGTATTATGAGCGAGGAAAAAGTGATTACATTAAAACCTGAGAGAAAGATTTTTGAAGATATTTATTTTAGCGGAAATCAGGGCAGTCTGCTTTTTTCTCCTACTACAAAAAGCAAAACCATAACAACTATTGCTGCAGCGGTTATTTTATTGATTGCATTTCTGTTAAAAGGCAGTTTGAGTAAAGAAAGCCAGGGAATTTTATATTTTTTGAGTTTTATACTTTTACTTTGTGCTGTTTTCTTATCTGTAAGTGTCAATAAAGTTTCAAGATGGAAAAAACAGGTTAATTATTACCTGAACACGTTGGAAAAATGTAAGATCTACGAAATCAGAATTGAACAGAATTTTTTTACAGTCAATATTGATGGTGAAAAAGAAACCAGCGAATGGAAAGACTTTGAGTCTTTTGACAGCAATCATGATTTCATTTCTCTTGAAGGAAAATACAGCTATATATTTCCCAGAAAATCAATGAACGAAAGAGATTATTCTTTGCTGAAGACCATTTTGAAAGATAAAATTCAATCATAAAAAAATCAGAGCATTTGCTCTGATTTTTTATTTTTATAATGTTGTGTTCTCGCTTAGTCCAGCCAGCCCATTTCCTTCATCCATTCGTCATTGTAGATTTTTCCTACATATCTTGAACCATGATCGTGAAGTAATACTACGATAACATCATCTTTAGTGAACTGATCTTTCATCTGAATCAATGATGCTATAGCGCTTCCGGCAGAATATCCGCAGAAAATACCTTCTTCTTTAGCCAGTTTTCTTGCATAGATTGCTCCGTCTTTATCCGTTACTTTTTCAAAGTGATCGATAACAGACATATCATAGTTTTCAGGAATGATGTCTTCACCAATTCCTTCAGTGATATAAGTATAAGCGTGATCGTAATGTAATTCTCCGGTTTCATGGAATTCTTTAAGAATAGAACCGTATGTATCAACCCCAATTACTTTAATATCTTTATTTTTTTCCTTGAAGAATGTTCCACATCCTGTAACGGTACCTCCTGTTCCGGCTCCTGCTACAAAGTGAGTCAGTTTCCCTTCTGTCTGTTCCCAGATCTCAGGGGCTGTAGACTCATAGTGAGCTGTTCTGTTAGATAAGTTGTCATATTGGTTTACATACCATCCATTTTCTGTTTCTTTAGCCAGCCTTTTAGATACTGAATAATATGAACGTGGATCCGTAGGTTTTACATCAGTAGGGCAAACAATTACTTCAGCACCTACAGCGCGAAGAATGTCACACTTTTCTTTAGATTGCTTGGAGTTGGTAACAAAGATACATTTGTAACCTTTGATGATAGCAGCTAATGCCAATCCCATTCCTGTATTTCCGGAAGTCCCTTCAATGATAGTTCCTCCAGGTTTTAGTCTGCCGTCTTTTTCGGCATCTTCGATCATTTTAAGAGCCATTCTGTCCTTTACAGAATTCCCAGGGTTGAATGTCTCAACTTTTGCTAAAACTAATGCTGGAAAATCTTCACCCAATACATTGTTAAGTTTTACCAATGGTGTGTTTCCTATAGTTTCAAGGATATTTTTTGCGTATTTCATAAATGTTTTATATGCGGTGCAAAGATAATGCTTTTAAAATTATCCGTATTGAGATCAGGTGTGATTGCAGTTCAAAACAAATGATTAAAAGCTTAATTTTTTAAATCCAATAATAAGGTTAATTGTATTTAATAGCTTTCACCGGAGAAATCTTACTGATTAGATAACTCGGAATAATTAAGGCAAGAGCAGATATGGCCAAAATTCCTAATGAAATGGAAACAATGGCGATAGGGTTAAGATCTACCGGAACAGTACTTACGTAGTAATTTTCCGGATTAAGTTTAATAACCCCAAAGAATTTCTGAATAAGAATTAATCCCAAACCGATGGCATTACCATATAAAAGCCCCGGAATCATAATGATAAGGGTATAATTGATAAAAGTAGCCCTGATCTGTGCGTTACTTGCTCCTAAAGTTTTAAGCAAACCGATGGAATTGGTTCTTTCAATAATCAGGATAAGAAGAACCATAATAATATTGATAACCACTACAATCAGCATAATGATGATGATCAGAGCGATATTGGTATCGAAAATGCTGATCCAGTCCGTAATTTGTGGGAACTTTTCAGTAGCTTTTTCAGCATAGTTTTTATAACCGATTAGCTTTTCAATGTCAGGGAAATCCTTGTCAATATCATTAACGTTTTTCAGGAAAATATCAATGCCCCCGATCTCATCAGGTTTCATATCCTGAATCTTTCTTGCATGGTTAATTCCACCAATCACAAATTGTTCATCAATAAGTTTAATATCCGTTCTATAAATTCCGATAATTTTAAACTTACGGTAAAGAGGTTTCTGATCGGCTTTTAAAAATACCGTAACAATACTGTCATTAACTTTAAGGTGAAGATCGTTGGCTATTTTTTGTGAAACTGCCACATCACTATTAAAGCCTACTTCTGTTACCTTGGGAGTAGTTCCGGCAATAAGGAATTTCTTAAACCTTAAACTATCAAAATCCTTTCCGATTCCTTTAAATATAATGCCTGCAAAATTATGCTCATTACGCATAATCCCGGTAACGGTTACATATTTTTGAGTGGTTTCTACATCCGGAAGTTCCTTGATCTTGGCAATATTCAATCCCTGATTATCTAAAACCGAGGTGTTATAAGAAGAATTGGATCGGGTAGATCGTACTGTAATATGTCCGCTGAAATCTGCGAGTCTCTCTTTAATAGCTTTTTTGGAACCGAATCCGGTGGCTACGGTAATCAGAGAAACAATGATTCCCAGTGCTACAGAAAGCCTGCCAATGAAGATGATAACCCGAGAAAGGTTATTTTTGTTATCTTTGGAAAATGCTATTTTTCTAGAGAAATATAAAGGAAACTTCAAGCTTATGAATTTAGATTTCAAAATTAAAAATTTACTTCTGATTTGCCTAATTTTTTTAGGAGTATTCAACCAATATTATTCTCAAACTCAAGTTCAACCGGATTTTAAAACCGGCGCAGATCAACCTGAACTTTATTTACCTTTATTGAAGGGAAAAACCATTGGAGTGGTGACGAACCAAACGGGTTTGATGAGGGATAGAACTCATTTGGTCGATTTTTTAGTGAAAAACGGAGTAAAGATTAAAGCTATTTTTGCACCTGAACATGGTTTCAGAGGTGATGCAGATGCAGGAGCTAAAGTAAAAAACGGAGTAGATGTGAAGACCGGAATTCCAATTGTTTCCCTGTATGCGAGTAATAAAAAACCGAAACCCGAACAATTGGCAGGAATAGATCTTGTGGTTTTTGATATTCAGGATGTAGGGGTGAGATTCTATACTTATATTTCTACTTTGACTTATCTTATGGAAGCGGGTGCTGAAAATAATGTTGAAGTAATGGTTTTAGATCGTCCTAACCCACATGATGGCTATACTGACGGCCCTGTTTTGAAAAAGAAATGGACAAGTTTCGTGGGAATGCACGAAGTTCCGGTAGTATATGGGCTTACTATTGGGGAATATGGAAAAATGGTGAATGGAGAGAAGTGGCTGAAAAATGGAGTTCAGGCGAAATATACTTTGGTCCAGATGAAGAACTATCACAAAAAACAGAGATATCCGATATTGGATAAGCCATCTCCGAATTTGCCGAATGATAAAGCAATTAATTTATATCCAAGTTTATGCTTCTTTGAAGGAACTCAGGTTTCCGTGGGAAGAGGTACAGATCAGCCTTTCCAGATCTATGGTTCACCATGGACTGAGAATCTTCCCTATAAGTTTACTCCAAAACCAAGTTATGGGGCTAAAGATCCATTTTTGAATGGGAAACTGTGTTATGGTGAAGATCTTTCCAACTATCCTAAGGATTTAAGAGAACTGAATCTTGAATGGGTTATTAAAGCATACCAAAACTATAAAAACCCTCAGTTGGATTTCTTTTTGAAAAATCTTTGGTTTGACACTCTTTCCGGAACTGATGAATTCAGAAAACAGATTATTGCCGGGAAATCAATTCCGGAAATTAAAGCTTCATGGAAAAAGGATCTGGAGGATTTTGAAAAGATAAGAACCCGATATGTGGTATACGAAGATTAATGAATACTAGCCCAGAATAAGAAATATTGATTTATAAAATTGAAAGCTGGAAGTTATGATGGTCATAAAAAACACTTTTTCCTTTTTTAAAGGACTATTTAGTAATTATATGACTAAAAATAACTTCCAGCTTCCGTCTTCCAACTTCCAGCCTTTTAATCAAAATTTTGGGGCGGAGTTTTATCGTTCTTACCCTTATTTAATATAAAGAGTCCAATCGTTAAACCTACAACTCCTGCGAAAGCAGTTAGTAAGGCTCTTTGATCTTTGTCGGGGAGATCATTTCCAAGATAATTCATTAAAAAAAGGATCACAAAAGTAATCACTGAAATGATAATATGATTTTTTCCGAATAGCTTCATTGTATTATTTAAATTTGTAAGAGATCATCACACCTCCTCTGTAGGGGATAATTTCCCCGCTTTTGTTAAATTTCTCTGCATCATCATAGCGTCTTCCGGTGGTTCTGTCATACCCTTTATAAAAGCTTTGTGAAGTTCCTATAGTTGCATAAAGGTCAAGGTTCCAACGCTCAGACAATTGAAACTGATATCCGCCGGTAACCCCTAGCATAACAGAGTAGCCTTTTTGATAAAGATTAGAATTCACAATATATTCTCCGTCTGCTTTTTGGCTTACATTATCATTCCAATAGTTCCATTTTGCAGCTCTGTAGGCAGCAACTGAGATGTTGGCTCCTATATACCAATGCTTGAAAGCTTCTTTGAAATAATATCTTCCTTCAGCAGAAACAGAATAAAATTGCAGTTCGTGTCCTGCAAAAGATTTCCATGGTGAGATAAAAACATCTCCCTGAAGGGTATATTTAGGACTGATCTGTTTTTCTATTCCCAGATTGACAATTCCTATTGGTAAAAAAAGAGCATTCCCTTTTACATATAAACTTTTCTCTTCGCTTTGTTCCTGCTCTTGAGCCTTTAGTGAACCTATGCTTAGGAATGCCAAAGTTCCCATTAATACTCTGTATTTCATCAAGTGTTTATTTTATTTGTTTTAATAATTCCTCCGCTAATTTCGAATCTCTGTTAGCTTGAACTGCCATATTTCTAGACATTTCAGCGTAATTTTTTGCCATATCTTTATTTCCTGTTAAGAAATAAAGTTTAGCTAAGATATAGGTGTTTTCTGAAGTTTCTCCTCTCATTACGGACTTTTCAGCCCATTCAGTAGCCTTCTTTAAAGAGGACTGTGTTTGTATATGATCTACAAATACCCATGCAGCTCTTAAAAGCTCATCAGGATTGAAGGTATCTGGATTTTTATAGTACTCCAAAGCTGCTTTTTCATATTCCGGGAAATTGGCATTTTGTTCGTAATAGTTAAGCTTTGTTTGGTTGAGCTTAGTTGTAGCAGCTTGTTTTCCTACCAATGGTTCAGCCATTTTCATGAAGTACTCATCATTCACCTTTTTGTTTTTATCATCAATGGACTGTTCTACAATTTTTGATAGCTTTATTTGGCCATCAAATTCATTATATGTCTCTTCAGGAAGGTATTTGATGATCTCAGCTTTTCTGGAGATAAAAGGTTTATAATTGGTATCTTCTGCTGATTTCAGAAAAAATAGCATGTAACCTATTTCTTCTTTTGAAAGAGGATCAGAAGCTTTTTTATTTTCAAAATATCTTTCAGAAGCTTTTTTTGCAAACTCATAATCTGTATCAGAGTTAAGCTTCATAATATTGATCAGGAATTCCGGATCTTTTTCTCCACTGGCAAATCTTTCTTTAAGAGAACCTTTTTTATTCCCTTGTGAATTGATGTCCTGAGCCATGGCTACAAACATGCTTTCTTCCATATAACCAGTGTTTCTGGAAACAAGCTCACCTTCACCGTTCAGGAAAAGATAAGTGGGGTAAGATCGAACACCAAATTTGGCAGCGAGATCTCTTCCTTCTCCTTTTTCCATGTCGAATCTTGCATTAATGAAGTTGGTATTGAAATATTCTCTCACGGATTTCTGTGGAAAAACATTTTTTTCCATCATTTTGCATGGCCCACACCAGGAAGCATACGCATCAATAAAAACCAATTTCTTTTCTTTTTTGGCTTTTGCTATAATTTCTTTAAAAGGTAGTTCCTGAAACTGTATAGTCTCTTGAGCAGAGATGATGATAGAACAAACAATAGATATCCCGGAGATGATCTTCTTCATTTTCAAATAAGATTTGAAGCGAAGATAAATAATTTTCAAAATATAAAGGATGGAATTCGGGAGTTGAATAGTTATATTAACTAATTTTAAGACTTAGGTCTTTATATGCTGATTCTTTAAAGCCGGATAAGATTACTCTGTTTTCTTTTCTATCATAATAAAATGACTATTTTTTTCTTGGATTCTTTATGTTCCTTACCCCAAATCTCCGGCTGGTTAAGCACCGGGAGTAATTTTTTTCCTATTTCGGATAATTCGTATTCCACTCTGGCTGGAACTTCCGCGTATACTGTTTTATCACCAGATTTTTCTGTTCCATTTTTTTTAGCTGCAGCGTAAGCATTCTCTCGGAAATATTAGGAATTCTGTTTTTCAGTTCAAAAAATCTCAACCTCTCCTGTTTGAGTTGGTAACAGATGGAAAGAATCCACCGTTCACTAATCAGGTTAACAGCATATATTTCGGAACAACAGGATTCCATTGTTTTTTAGAAAGAAAATAATTTTATTCTGAATTTTTGATCAGAAAAAAGTTATACTCAGTGTAAATTTTAAGATAATTTTAATTCACTCAATGGTCCTCAGATCTTTGTTATATCTTTGCAAACGAATAATTTATCTACAGAGGTGATCTTAAAAAAATATAGGCTTTACTCCAGCATTGTTAAGATTTTCTGTGTAAGAAAATAGAATGCAGAAGAAATTGAATATTAATTTTAAACACGCCTTATCCCAAAAATCTATTTACGTTGCCGCTTTATCCACCTGTCTGATTGCAGTAGTGGCCTTTGCTATTTTAAGTCATTTAATTGCTGAAGATAACCGTAAAAATAATGAAGACTTTGCGAAAAAAACGTTCTTCAGGAAATATGAATCGGTGGAAAGCGAATTCAGAAATATTGAAGACTATCAGTATCTGCTTCGTGAACTGATTCAAAAAGACGGATTGAAGAACTATAGAGATTATTCTCTGGTTTTGAATGATTTAAATAAAAAAAGAAACCTGTTAACCTACAGCTGGTATTATTTTGATAACAGTAAAACGGGAAAGTATGAAAGTAATAATCCGTTATCAGGCATTTTCAAGGAGAGAAATAAGGAAGAAGGATCTATTGCTATAAAAAATAGAGGTTCCGGTCACTTCAAAGATCTTTTAATAAGCCGTAAAGACAGTATGTTCTGGGTAAGTTATGATTCTCTCATATTGCCGCAGAAAAATGTTCTGTATTATGGTTCTACTGTAAGTTTAGATGATCTTCATCAATATTTTACCAATGTAGATAAAAGTTCAAATACCTATGCTTATGTTTTTACCAAGGAAGGAATCTGCATTACCCATCCCGAAAAAAAGTACATCGGGAAGAATGTTTTCAATTTCACAGATATTAAAGCAAAAGACACTTTATGCAGTAAGATAAAATCAGGATATACGGAAGGTCTTGCCAACTCAGAATATTTGGGAATGGAAGTTACGCGTTTTATAAAACCTTTGAAAACTGACAATTTTGATGGATATGCAGTGATTAATTATGTCAACTTTATTACAGATGAAAATATCAATAAAGTAAAAGCTTATACAATTTATATATTTCTGGCGGCTTTATTTATGATTGTCACTGTTTTTATTTTATTCCAGCGGGCTACCAGTATTGCTTACAAAGAAAAAGGAAAAATACAGTCCGAGAAAAATCTCTTGCTGATAGAGAATGAAAAAATGCATAAAGCAGAAGTCATTAACCAGCTGCAGCAGCTTAAGAATAATATCAACCCGCATTTTCTGTTCAATTCCCTGAACTCTTTATATATGTTGATTGGAATTAATAAGGAGAATGCCCAGAAGTTTACAATGAATCTTTCGAAGATCTACAGGTATCTGATTGTGCCCCCAAAGGAAAATATAGTACCTGTTTCCAAAGAAATTGATTTTATCCAGAAATATATGGAGCTTTTGAAAAGCAGGTTTGATGAAGAACTGAATTTTCAGCTTATCATAAAAGACCCTGAAAGTTTAAAGAAACGGATTCCTTATTTATCTCTTCAGATTGTAACGGAAAATGCTATAAAACATAATGTTGCAACGATAGATCAGCCCTTGGAAATTACGATAGAAGTAGAAGAAAAAGGAATCACGGTAAAGAATACTTATCAACCCAAAACCGAAGGAGTGCAGGGAGAAAAATTCGGAATTGATTATTTGAATCAGGTTTATGAGTATTTTAGAGAAAATCCTCTTCATATTTCTGTAGATGGTGAAAACTTTATATGTTTTTTGCCATTAATGAAATAAAATGAAAAAATCCATTCACTCCCGAATTATCACCTTTCACTCCCTAATACACACTATGTAATTCACTATACCTATAGCTTTGCCAGCTGAAACTAAGATATTTACTATTTGGAATGAATCGGACTATTTTAATGAAGAATTACAGGCTTGCACTGTATCTTGGACTAGCAATGGCATCGCCGGCAGTTCTGGCACAGAAAAAAGATACTGTAAAAACAACCAAGGACAAAACCGAAAAAGCAGATGTTTCATCATCAAAGAAAACAAAAAAGATTGACGAGCTGATTAAGAAAGGAACTTATAAAAAAGGACTTTTCAATACCATTCAGGTAAAAACAGATCTTTATTTTGAAATTCCTGATAGTTTGATGGAACGTCAGTTTTTGGTAGTGAACAAGCTATCTCAGGTGCCATTGCAGGTAAATGAAGCTGGTCTGAACAAAGGAATGAACTATGAAAATAAGATTATTTCTTTTCACAGAGACAGAGTGGCTAAAAAGGTATGGGTAAGAACTTCTGAAGCGAAAGTATCTTCTCCTAAAAATGATGCCATTACAAAATCTGTTAAAGATAACTTTTCAGGATCTGTCATTGAAGTTTTTGATATTGAAGCTCAGAACAATGATTCTACTTCGGTAGCTATTAAAGTGAATAAGGTTTTTGACGGAAATCAGAAAAGCTTTAATGATGTGTTGGCTAATGTAGGTCTTGGTGGCTCAGTAAAATCAAGTCTTTCCTTTATTGAAGGAGTAAAAACATTCCCGGAAAACCTTGTGGTGAAATCTCAGCTGAGCACTTCTGTGAATGAAGGTGGAGTAGATTTACCGGTAACACTTGGAGTAACCAGCAACTTGGTATTGCTTCCTAAAGTGCCTATGAAACCAAGAATTGCAGATGCAAGAGTAGGATTCTTTAGTGAAAAGCATTGGTCCTTTAACGACCAGCAGCAGAAAATGGATGAGAAGTTTTTCATCACTCGTTGGAACCTGGAGCCTAAAGATGAAGACAGAGAAAAATATCTGAGAGGTGAGTTGGTAGAGCCTAAAAAGCAGATTGTTTATTATATAGATCCTTCAACACCTAAACAGTGGCGTGAAAAGATCATTGCAGGAGTTCATGACTGGCAGGTTGCTTTTGAGCAGGCAGGTTTCAAGAATGCGGTGATTGCTAAGATGCCGGATGAAAAGGATGAAGATTTCGATATTGATGATGTAAGATATTCCGTGATTACCTATGCGGCTTCTCCTAAGTCTAACGCGATGGGGCCATCCGTAGTAGACCCTAGAAGTGGTGAGATCATTGAAGCCGATATCATCTGGTGGCATAATGTAATGACTTCTCTTCAGGAATGGATGAGAATTCAAATAGGACCTATCGATCCGAAGGCAAGAGCCAATAAATTCAGTGATGAATATATGGGAGAAGCCATTCGTTTTGTATCCTCTCACGAAGTGGGACATACTTTCGGACTGAAGCACAATATGGGATCTTCTTTTGCATTCCCTGTAGAATCGCTTCGTTCCAAAGAATTTACAGATAAAATGGGTGGAACTGCTCCATCTATCATGGATTATGCGCGTTACAACTACGTAGCTCAGCCGGAAGATGGTGTTACAGCCATCACTCCAAAAATCGGAATCTATGATAAGTATGCTATTGAATGGGGTTACCGTTGGTATCCGGATGAATTTGCTGAGAAAAGAGCATTAAAAAATCTGATTGATAAGCATGAAGATGACCCGTTGTATTTCTATGGTGAACAGCAAAGCTACCTTGAAACCATAGATCCACGTTCACAGTCGGAAGACTTGGGTGATGATGCCATGAAAGCCAGCGAATACGGAATGAAAAACCTGAAAGTTGTAGCCAATAATCTTTTAAAATGGACCTATGAAGATGGTAAAGATTATACGGATGCAGGTAAATTATACATGGGAGTGATTGGACAATGGGATCTGTATACAGGGCATGTAATGGCAAACGTAGGTGGTATTTACCTGAACAATACAGTTTTCGGAAACAAGAAAAAAGCCTATGAAGCAGTTCCTGCTGAAACCCAGAGAAGAGCGGTTGATTACCTGGTTAAAAACTCAATCCACCTTCCGGAATGGTTATTCTTTAATCCGATTACTGAGAAAACATATTCGGTGAAAAATTCACCAATGGGGCCGTTTGAGCAGACGCCATATACCCTGGCAAGAGGAATGCAGTATGCCAATATCTATTCCCTGTTTATGGATGACCGATTACTTAGACTCCTTGAGAACGAGTTGAAGCATGAAGTTTCAGGTTCTAAAGATAAGATCTACACTGTAGAAAACTTATTTGAACAGGTGAGAACAGCCATTTTTAATAAGAAAGGAAGCCTCACAATGCTTGAAAAAATGGCTCAGAAAAACTACGTGGATGCACTGATTGTTTCGGTGAACAAATTATTCGAAAAAACAGCCGTAAAAACATTGAAGACAGATCAGACGTTGAATATGCCAATGATCTGCAACTATCATGAAGAAGGTAAAAACCTTAGAAACATCAATTATTCATCCATGAAGAGAGTATCTGAAGTTACAACGTACAAGAGAGCAGAGCTGCAAAAAGTTCTGAATATACTGAATAACACCAGATACAGAGGTGATGACGCTTCAAGAGCGCATTACACAGACTTAATCATTCGTATTGAAGAGGCTTTAAACAAATAAACAGCAATGAAAAAAACTCTAATCCTTTTACCTCTTTTAGCGGCCCAGGTAGCGTTGGCTCAGGAAAAGAAGACCATTACAGGAAAGATAGAAGACGGTAACACTTCCAGCGTAATTGCAGGAGCATCTATAAAAATAGAAACCCAGTCAGTTTCTACAAAAACCGATCTGGACGGTATCATCGAAAGTGTATCCGTAGGTACAGTAGCCGATAAAGACGGGAAATTTATACTGGAAATTCCGATAGATACGAAATCTATTCTGGTAAGCTTTCCAGGGTACGAATCACGTATCATCCAGATCAATGAAGATAAAACCAATTATACGGTAAGACTGGTTCCTGAAGTTTCAGATAAAAATAAAATTCAGGAAGTTATTATTACCGGATATCAGAAGATTGAAAAACGTAAGCAAACCTCAGCAGTTGCTACGGTAAAAATGGATAATATCAATCAGGCTGGGGTTGCGAGTGTAGACCAGATGCTATCCGGGCAGATTGCCGGGGTAGTGGTGACTCCGGAAACAGGATCTCCGGGAGGACCTGCAAAAATCAGAATCCGTGGAACAGCATCTTTGTCTGGTCCACAGGATCCGCTATGGGTAATTGATGGACTTCCGTTAGAAGGAAATGATGTCCCTAACTTCAGTGATAAAGATAATATCGATCAGCTTCAGAACTTCTCTATTGCAGGACTGAACCCAAACGATATTGAAGATATTACGATTCTTAAAGATGCTGCAGCAACGGCAATTTATGGAGCAAGAGCGGCCAACGGGGTAATTTCCATTACTACGAAAAAAGGAAAGAAAGGAAGCATGAGAATCAATTTCTCTGCCGATACTTTCGTAACAGCCCGTCCTGATTTTGATAAACTAAACCTGATGAATGCATCAGAGAAAGTAGATCTTGAATTAATGCTTGCCAAGCGTTCAGATCTTACTTACCGCTCAGATAGAGGAGAAGTGATGAGGATTTTAGCTCAAAATAACCAGCTAAATGATTTTAGAAGTGGTGGTCTTGATGCTTTAACTCCATTCACACGTAATCAAATCAACGCGTTAAGAAACAATAGTACAGATTGGGGAAAACTGTTGTACAGAAATGCAATCAATAGGCAATATGGAGTAAGTGTTTCCGGAGGTGGAGAACATGCAGATTACTATTTCTCTTTAGGATATTTTGATGAACAGGGAACCACTATTGGTACGGGATTCAAACGTTATAATCTTACTTTAAAGAACAATTATAGGTTAAGCGATAAGTTAACGGCTGGGATCTCTGTTTTTGGTACTGCGAGTGAGAAAGAATCATTCATGACGGATGCAGATGCTTCTGCAAGCCCGGTTAATTATTCAAGAAATGCCAATCCTTATCTGTCTCCTTATAATGCTGATGGAAGTTACAGATATGATAAAGATATAGATGGTTTTAAAGATGTATATGTTCCGTTCAACTTCCTGGAGGAAAGAGAGAATACAGATTATACACTGAAAAATCACTCTCTGAAAGCGATATTGGATTTAGAGTATAAAGTTTCAAAAAGCCTGAAATTTACTTCTCAGTTGGGTATTCAATATGATACCAATAAAACGGAAAAGTATGCTACTGAAAACACTTATTTTACAAGAAAGTTCAGAGAAGGAACGCGTTATTATAAGGATGGACAATACCGTTATTATTTACCCGTAGGAGGAATAAAACAAAACTGGGACAATGACTATTTCCAATACAACTGGAAATTACAGGGAACATACAGTACCAAAATCAATTCCGTACATGAAATTGATTTGATGGCTGGTACCGAAATTCGTAAAACAGACGATAATACAACGCTTACCAGAGCATTTGGTTATAATGCTTCTACAAAAACCGGAACACCAATTGTTTTCCCAAGCTCCAACGATGCTGCCGAAAAGAAATATGAAACTTACCGTGAAATGCCTCGTGTAGAAAATGCCTATGCTTCAATGTTTGCTACAGCTTCTTATACTTACGATCAGAAGTATACATTTTTCGGAAGTGTGAGATATGATGGTACCAATTTGTTTGGGGTTAATAAAAAGTATAGATATTTACCAATATGGGCAGTTTCAGGATCATGGCTGGTAACGAAGGAGAATTTCATGCAGAATATCACTCCTGTTTCCAATCTTAGACTGAGAGCGTCTTATGGTCTTCAGGGAAATATTGACCGTAACACTTCACCGTTCTTCATTGGTGAATACAATTATGCTAATATTCTTCCGGGAATGAGAGAAGATGTGATTAATGTAATCAGCCCGCCAAATGATAAACTTCGTTGGGAAAAAACTACCAACGTGAACTTTGGTCTTGACTTGGGATTGCTCAAGAACCGTATCAACCTTACCGCGGATGTTTACAGCAGAAAAGGTACGGATATGATCAGCATGAGAGAAACTCCGCTTGAATCAGGATTCGAATATACAATGGCAAACTGGGGAAGTCTTACCAATAAAGGTTTTGAATTGGCAATTTCTACCAGAAATATCAATAAAGAAAACTTCAAATGGTCAACTACGATCAACTTTGCACATAACAAAAGTAATGTAGTAAGTGAACAGCCTCGTGATAATGCCCGTCTTCCTACAAGAGAAGGTCTTCCGGTAAATGCTGTTTTTGCATTGAAAACTGCAGGAATAGATGAAAACGGAAACCCAATGTTCTGGAAAGGGAACGAAAAAGTGAAAATTGAAGATTTCTTCGGATTATATGATCCATATGTAGACTTCTTGCCTGGCTACTTCGCACAGTCAAAGCTTTCCAATGAAGAAATGAGAAATCTGTTTACCTATGTAGGAGATAGAGATCCGAAATTTACAGGAGGTATTATTAATACCTTTAAAGTACATGATTTCGACTTAACGATATCTGCAACATTCAACTTTAAACAGACGGTGATGAAAACACCATCATATAAAGGAATGGAACTGGATAGGGGAAGAAATTATACACGAGATATCTATGAGGCAGGAACTTCACTTCCGGGTATTACAAGTCCTGAGATGGATAGCAATCCCGGATGGATGGGAAATAAATGGCTTACAGATAACAATTATAATATTTACAATTTGTTAGATATCTGGGCTAAGGAGATCAGCTATGTAAGAATCAGCAGTATCCGTTTAGGGTATACACTTCCTAAACAATTTACAGCCCCTATGGGAATCAGCAGTCTTAGGCTGAGTGTAGAAGGACGTAACCTTTTTGTATTCAGTAACGGATATAAAGGATATTTTGATCCGGAAACGTATGGAAATATTTATGCACAACCTATTACCCGTTCAGTTACACTTGGATTTAATGTTTCTTTTTAAAACTTGAAAAAAATGAGAAAAATAACAACATTTATCGCGTTAGCAGCTCTTAGTTTTACCAGCATAGGATGTGATAGATTTTTAGATATACAGCCGGAAGGTAAAGTAGTTCCTGTAAATACAGAAGATTACAGAAAGGTGCTTACCTCTGCTTATTCAAAATATCCGGAACACAGATCTTTATTGGCGTTGCGTACAGATGAACTTAGTTTGGATGAAAATGCCAGTGGCTTTGCTTATAATCGTGAACTTGCCATGTGGAAAGATACCGGTTATGATTCCAATACTGGGGAATACCCTTGGGTAAGATTCTATTCCGTGATCTTTTACCTGAACCAGATCATCAATGAAGGGAGTAAGACCATGAATGATTCTCCTGAGAAACAACAAATATTGGGTGAAGCATATGCATTGCGTGCCTATTCATATTTTGATCTTGTTAATTTATATGGTAAGCAATATAACCCTGCTACGGCATCTTCAGACAAAGGAGTGTCAATCAGTTTAGAAATTGATGTGGAGGCGGTATTGAAGCCTTCTACCGTACAGCAGGTGTATGATCAGATCCATTCTGATATTGCAAAAGCAGAAGGAATGATGCAGGAACAGCAGCAGCCAACAGGAAGTAATTACAGGTTTTCCAAAATTTCTTTAAAAGCTTTACAGGCAAGAATGGCATTGTATCAGGGAGATTGGAATAAAGCTTTGGATTATTCACAGCAGGTGCTTGCTATCAAGGATGGTTTAAGTAATTTAAATACAACCAATGTGGCTCCTCACCACTATGCTTCAGTAGAATCAATCATGGCTTTGGATAATGCATTCAATGGTTCTGTGAAGAATAATCTATCCTTTGCTGCTCCAGAGCTGATTTCATCTTATAATAAAACAACAGATAAGAGATTCGGACTTTATTTTGAAAAAGCTCCTGATCGTTATAATGTGATTAAAAAAGGAGATTCTGACTTTAGAGTAACCTTCAGAACAGCAGAAATGTATTTTATCAAATCTGAAGCATTACTGAAACTGAACAGACTTGATGAAGCTAAAGAAATTCTATTGAAAGTTTTAAAAAACAGATATACTCCGGAAGGATACACGTCTGTTCAAAACGCCGTTGCTCCAATGAATACCTCAGATTTCATGAATTTTATTCTGGAGGAAAGGTTCAGAGAATTCGCTGTAGAAGGCCACAGATGGTTTGATTTGAGAAGAGCAAATCAGAAGAAGATCGTTCATACAGTTGGTGGAAAAGAATATATTCTTGAACAAAATGATCCAAGATATACAATCGCATATCCACAAAGTGCAAGAAAGAATAATCCTAATTTATAGAACACTTCATATTAACAACCCCTGAAACCGCTGGAATTTAACCGTTCTAGCGGTTTTTTTGTACTTTTGTATTTATGAAAATTGCCATTATAGAAGATGAGCTGCTGGCTGTTAATTATCTGAAAGATCTTTTAGATAAACAAAACATCATTCCTGTTACGGAAATAGTAGTTCTTCGTTCCAAAAAAAAGGCAATAGAATTCTTTGAAAATAACGCTGCTGATCTTATTTTTATGGATATTCATCTTGGTGATGGGATGAGCCTTGAAATTTTTGAGCAGGTAGAACTTTTTACTCCTATCATTTTTATTACAGCTTTTGATGAGTATGCAATGCGTGTTTTCAAGCATTTCACCATAGATTATGTCCTGAAACCTTTTGAGGAAGAAGATCTTCATCAAGCATTACAGAAATTTGTTTCTATCAGAAATAATTTTGATCCCGAACCTTTATTGAAATCCATTTCTACCTTACGTCAGGGAGAAAATACGGAGGTGATGAAACGTTTCATGGTAAGAGAAGGCAATAAACTGAAATCTGTAGACGAGCAGAATACAGCCTACTTCTTTGCTTCCGGAAAATACCTTTTCCTTACTACAATGGATAACCAGACTTATATTTATGATGATACCATCAAAGATATTATTCAAAAACTGAATCCGCAGGTTTTCTTTAAAGTGAACCGAAAGTTTATCATCAATAAAGAAGCGATCACAGAGATCATCAAACATTCAAGCCAAAAAGTAGAATTAAAACTGTCTCCCAAACCTGAGGTAAGCGATGAGGTGTTTATCAGCAAAATGCAGATTGCCGAGTGTCTGAACTGGTTGAAGAATTAGGTGAGCACGAAGCTTGATGCTGGGAGAGGGAAGTACTTGTATGAGAAGTACATCATTAAGTCTTTTTTGAATTTCCGGACACTGCCATTCCGGCGAAGGAGGAATCTCAATGTAATAATTGAAAGTCAGTACAGAAAAATACACAATCAAATACTTCATTTTTAGATTTCTTCCATCAAACAACAAATAAGAGTTCACCGTATAACAATAATTTTCAGCCTTTCTCTTCCTGCACTAACCTTTTCAATATTGATTTTTTTTGTATTTTCCTGCTGAAAACCACTATAAAGATGAAACCTCAGCATACGTTTTTGAATATGATCAATTTGGTCATTGTTTTATGATCCATAATGAAGCAGACGGAAAGGAAGATATTTTTGGATGGGAAATTGGAAGTGAACAATGTTCTTTTACCTGGAAAAGGTTTGAATATTATCAAAACTCAGAACCTTTACTTCCGGAATGATTGGATGAACTATTTATTAAATCTATAGAAATAGTCTTCTGAATATTATAATTGAAGGAGCAAAAATTTTAAAAAAAATTAACAGAGTGGTTTAAAAATATTAATATCAATAACCAGAATGAATCAGAATATAGCAGATCAATACAACCTTACTTTTGAAGATAGAGTTCATGAGTGGAAGGGGTTTCGTAAAACAGTAAGTAAAATAGTTATTACTAATAATCAATATTTAACCACTTTTTTAAACAGCTGGAATTGCGCTGAGCAGATCAATGCATCATTATTACCAGATATTAATGATGCACTGAGCAATCCGGATGAAGAAATTGATAGTGATGCTGCAACAGTAGATATTATTATGCATAAGAATGAAGTGGATTTTTATGATGATGCAAAAGGATATGTAAGCAGTATTCCGTTGCAGGATTTTAAAGAAATTGTAAAAGCATGGAGAAATTTCTTAAAGACAGTTCCGGAAAGTGAATCAAAGATCCGCCGAATTTTTTCTGATTTTTTTTGAAAAAATAATACGGAATAGGTGCTGCTTTAACCTTTATAACGATTGGGATTTTTAGCAAGTTGAAAAGGATTAAAAAAATAATATAATGAGTATTCTGACAGATTATCAGATTAGTTTCGGAATTCAAAAAATACATGGTAGAGATTATAAGTTCATGAAATCTAATGAGTTTATTTTGAGTAATTTAATTAGTGAATTTAGTACTATGAGAAAAAGTGATGAGCTTGTAGAAGGAATCAAGTATGCTCAGGACCATCCACAAGAAGGAAGTATAAGATGTACTACAGATGGATTACAGTTTATAGAAATATTTCCATTAGTTACAAAAATTTATACTGATATAGATGATTATCATGATCAGAATTCAATACCTAATTTAACTTTACCAACAAATGACTTTAAAGAGATCGCATTGGCTTGGAAAAATTTTGTTAATAATGGAAATACATGAAACTAACTTAAACTTTCAAAATTTATAGGAATAATAATCCTCTGATTATAACGAATAAAAAACTAATGAAATGAGTGCAAAAATGTTTTTTTTTACAACTGATGATGGCCAATTTCTTACTGAAGATGAAGCACTGGAACAAGGAAACTATCAAAAGCATATATGGATCAACAATGCTTTAAAGAAAGAAGAAATCTACAGAGAACATCAGCTTTGGGGCGGAGTTTATTATCTATTACCAGAGGAGAATCTTACAGATATCCTTTTAGCATTGGATACCAATCTGAATTGGACTATTAAAGATAATAAGCAGCTGGTCAATGGTTACACAATTTGGGACTGTAAGAGCTATGATCGTCTCGAACAGGCATCTACCTATTCAAAAATTGTTTTGGATGCTGATGATAATGAAATAGCTATAATCACTTATGATAGTATCACTCACCAGGTAAAAAGAGGATTGAAGATTTATAAAATTGGAAATAAGCCTATTCCGTGGGGAGATCCTGAAGCTGTATTTGATGAAGACACTGATATTGTATTTATATTTGGTGAAGATGGTGAAGTAGATACTGTGCACGTAAGTGATGTTCTTTTTAGTAATGACTTCAGTTATACTGCCTCTCAATTCTTTCGGGCTGCGGGTAATTTCTTTGAAGAAATGGGGCTTTCTGATAATGAAATATACTATTATACCCATATAGAACCTATTGTTCCTAATTTTAAATGAAAAATAAGAACAATATATTTTGAACTTAATGATTCGAAGGTGAAAATCACATTGGGAACCTTATGTTGATGATGCATTACGATGCACTTATTAATTCTGAGCATGAAATAGAACCTGATTTTATAAATAATGGAAATTGAAATTTTAACCTATTTAAGAGACAATCCGGCACGATATCCAGGAAATACAGAATATGAAGGAAGGATAGAACCTATGTCTTTTTCCGAAATTCAAAACCATGAAGTGATCTATAATAACGGAAAACCATTTCCTAAAGCATTAAGAGAGCTTTTGTTTCTCGCTGGGAAAAGCTGTTATGTGTTGGAACATAATATTCTTGAAATTGATGAACTTCAGGAAGATCCCAGAGAATGGATGGGAGAGAATAATAAGGCAATTAATCACCCGTTTTATGTGATTGAAATCTGTGATTTTGCAGAATCTTTCTTGTTTGTTCATCTTGATGAAGGTGATGATCCTATAGTTCGGCATGCTGAATTGTATTGCCAAGAATATAGTGTTCCCTTTATTTCATGCCTGTGTAGATTATCAGCTTTTATAAACCATAGGATTGATATGAAGAAGGAGCATTATAATCCATTTTAATAAATTTTCAACACAATATAAATCATCATGAAACTAAAAGAACCGGGCAAAAGAAGAGTAGATTTTGAGGATATTGAATGGGGCGATTATGACCACGATGGGAGTAATCTTGTTTTGTATAATGGACGTTTGTATACGGGATATGTAATATTGGATAAATTTCCGAATGGAAATATTGACGCAGAAATGGAATATAATACAGGAAGCCATATTGGATGGAAAAATGAGTATAATGAAGCCGGAATCCTGATTTATTCCTGCTATTCAGTAGGCCCAACTACTAAAGAGGTTTATATATATGATGATGAGGGAAATCTCATCGATTTTTATGAACTTTAAATAAATACAATAACTCAAGAGTTGATTGAGTTGTTAAGCCTATATATCCTAAAAACTATATGTAGATGAACTTAAACGATTTTACTAATCCATACTATACCAATTTGGAAAACTTATTAAATAACGATTTTAAAACCATACCAGCTGTAAATCAGTTTTTAAAGGAACTGGGTCTATCTGAATGAACATTGGGGGGATATAACTATTAGAGAGGCGTTTATAGAAAAAGAAGGGGGTATTGGGATTGGAAATCGCTCAGTGAATTTAATGTAATAGGAAATTGGTTTACTTTTATCTTATTTGAAGATCTTGCGGTTATATTAATATTGATACCAAAACTTTTTATCTGGAAAATGCTCTACTTCCCAATGAAGCTGTTATTGATATGCCATTTGATGAGTTTATAGATATTTTACAGCAATGGAAAATAACATTGCTGACATTGTAAGGAAAGATAAAATACAGAAATTCAAAAAAATAAAAAAACCTCTGAAAAATCAGAGGTTTTAAAGTGGTTTCTCCAGGAATCGAACCAGGGACACATGGATTTTCAATCCATTGCTCTACCAACTGAGCTAAGAAACCATTTTTTGTTTATTACTTCGTTGTTTTAAAGTGTTGCAAAAGTATAACATTTTGTGATACTGTGCAAGTTTTGATCAGTGTTTTTTGAAAAAATATATTGTTGAGTCCTTTGTTATGGAGCAATGGTTTATCTGTCAATGATTTGCATGATGGGAAGGACTTGTGAGGTTTTTTGAATTTTTAAGAATCCTGTTGATGATTGTTTTATATTTAGTTGTTTGAGGAAATATCTTTTCTGTAAAAAGTAATGTTGTGAGATTTTTCAGTGCTTCCGGGAAATTGTACTTCACAAAGCTTGATAAAATATTCTTTTGACTGATAAGAAGAACAGGAATCTCTGTCACTTGAAGTAGAATCTATCAGATTAAACCCTGTTTTATTGATTTCATTCTGTATATTTTCAAAATTATTTTGGTCTTCAGGGACATAAGATATAACAACGCTTAAGTTATTTAATATTCGCATGACAACCATTGTTCTGCTTAGCTTTCCTTTTTCATAGTAAACTTGTTTTGTACCATCTCCTGTGGTTTTTTCTTGTCTGAAAACATAGCCTTTGTGTTTGATATATTCAATATTTTTATCAATTTTATTATTGGCCAAAAAAGTAAGATCCTTATAGTTTAATTGTGCCATGCAGACCAATGGAAATAATAAAAAAAGGAGGATTGAATTTTTCATAAAATTTAGGATGTAAAAGATGTAGTGACTCTTTTGTTTTTTCCAAATGTAAAAAAGTTTTTAAATAAAAAGTTCACAAAAACATATAATTATTCAAAGATAGAAAAGTAAAAAATGGTACAGGATATTTTCATTATGAAAGATAGCTTATCCAATAGAAGGAGACAATATGGTAATGGGTATTCAGGTAACGATTATTATAAAAAACAAAAAACCTCTGACTAATCAGAGGTTTTAAAGTGGTTTCTCCAGGAATCGAACCAGGGACACATGGATTTTCAATCCATTGCTCTACCAACTGAGCTAAGAAACCATTGTATTATTGATTTACTTTGTAATTTTTAAAGTGGTGCAAAAGTATACTATTTTATAATATGAAGCAAGCTTTTGTTTAAGTTTTTGGATAAAATAAATTTATTGTCATTTTTTAATGAGTTTCAAATAAGCTGTTTTGACACCAAAATTTTAAAAATATCAATCATTTTAGCATTTAGTGTATTTTTATTTTTTGACGTATTAATGCGTATTTTACTATGTTTAATTATGAAAATGCGATAAAATTTAATATTAAATATCAATATTTTGTGAAATAAATTAAGTTTGTATTTAGATTATTTTTATATTAGTAGTCAGTTAGTTAACGCTAAAAACCATAATCATGAATATAGAAAATTTTAGTACACTTGAACTTCTGTACAAGGAGTTTAGGTACCCGTTCCCAACGTTAAAAAATCCCTATGCTGAACAATTGCAAGAGATTACCGAGAATCAATGGATTGATGGTGAATACCTTTGGCTTTATGAGCAAAACCCTGATCTTCGTAAAAAATACAAGAAAACTAAAACAGCACATATTGCTGCCCAATGGTTTCCTACGGCAACCCCTGAAAGATTCAAACCTATTTGTAGATTAATGCTTTGGACACTTTATAATGATGATCTTTATGAAGAAAGTGAGCTTGAAGATATTGGATATGTACATGAACAGTCAGTAGCTGTATTAAAAGGTGAGATAAGCGGTGAAGACTCAGGAATCCCTTTAGGAAAGATGCTGGCTTCACTAAGAATGGAATTGCTGCAGTTTATTCCAGAAGAATCAATTTCCCGTTTCACACAAATGATAAGTAAATATTTTCTAGGGCTAGAAACCGAGTTGAAGTATAAGAAAAATAAAACCTATCCCAGTGTATCAGAGTGTATTGCTCTGCGTGAAAACTCAATATGTTTATACCCTTTTCTTCAGCTTACGGAAGTGGAAACAGGTATTATTCTCCCTCCGGAAATTCATGCCCATCCGGTGATTCAACGTTTGCAGGCACTAGCATGTCATTTGGTAACTTTTTTTAATGAAGTACAATCAGTAATAAAGGATGAAGCAACAGATAGTATTTATTATAACATTGTAAAAGTGATTCAGAACGAATACCAAATGTCCTTGAAAGAAGCATGTCTTGAAGATTTGCGTCTACATAATAAAGACCTGAAAGAATTTTTAGAATTACAAGCTTCCCTTCCTGATTTTGGAATCTGGCAGGAAGCAGTAGTCAATTGGGTGCATTATATGAGTATGGTACTTAGCGGATGGAAAAATATTTCTACCAAACTAGATCGATATAATATGATGGAATTTCCCAACGCCGCTGAGCTTCGGGAAAAGCTGAATAAAATATAAAGAAATAGTAAAGAAAAATAAACTTCTAATCAATATAATACAAGAACTAAAAATAGTATGAAACCTGAAGAATATAATTCAAAAGATTATTTGCCACGTGGTCATTACCCTTGGCCCGATCTTATTAATCCACATGCCGAACAAATGGGAAAAGATATGGATGGATGGATTGATAACGACTACACTTTCCTGACAGAAAAACAACGTGAGATATATAAGAAAATGAGGCTATATATGTGTACTGCACGAATGTGGCCCGACCTAACTTATGAACAGACTATTCCATGTAATAGGTTTATGCTTCAGTATGTTGCTCTTGATGATCAGGTGGAGAACTCATCGCTGGAGGAAATCCAACAATTACGGATTCGGTGTGTAGACATTCTTAGAGGTGACCAGCCAAAACCGGAGGAGAATGCACTTTATCAACATATGGCATTAATAAGAGATGAGTTTCGTGCTTTTATGCCGGATATCTGGGTGGAGCGTTTTATTTATTATTTCTATCAATCCTTCAGATATGGAATTGAATTGGAGTACCCTTATAAAATAGCGCAGCGCCCACCATCTTTTACACTTTTTAAAACAATTCGTGAGTATTCTGTTTTAATGCGTCCGTATCTGATCTTGGGTGAAATTGAATCAGGTCTTATTTTGCCAGAACATATTTTTGAACATATTGTTGTTCAGAAAATGATATCTCATATGACCTTGGTTGTTGCATGGCAAAATGATATTCACTCCCTGCCAAAAGAAATGGCAAAAGGAACAGAAGTTTTTAACTTGGTTTTTGTTTTGCAGCAAGAATTTAATCTTTCACTAAAAGAGGCCTGTGAGCAAGCATTTCGTATACATAATGAAGAATTAACAAAACTACTTGCCTTACACGCTGAGTATCGTGAGTTTGGAGAGTATCAAGAACATGTTGATAAATTTGTTTATTATGCTGGAGTTGGGCTTCAGGGAGTAAATTCTTTTTATCTGGAAACTGAAAGATATCAACATGGAGGAGTAGGGTTTGCATGGCCGGAAATTAGTGAATCACAATAGAATTATTAATCGGTTGATTTTTATAAATATTTACCCCTTAAAATTTCAATTTTGAGGGTTTTTTTGTTTAAAAAAGGTATTAATCCGAGAGGAAGAGATGAGCTATAAGCACTTTAAGAAACTGTTATTTATCTTTCCTCTTAGATAGTAAGAAAATAGGATAAACACTTCTGTATTTAAGGATCTCTATCAATTCAAAAATGAATAAGATGAAAAAAATACAGCACCTTTTGTTAACCAGCCTAATAAGTGTCATTTATTTCTGTAAAAAAGAATCTAAAGAGAATAAAGCCATTAACAATGATAACCGCATTGTTGTAATTGATAGCAGAGCTGTTAAAAGATTAACAAAAGAAGAAAACGATAAAACATATACGGAGATTAAAAATACGAAGACATCGCGAATCCATGCAGCGTTTTAATTTGGGTTTTAAAGACTATTTTATGGGATCAGATATATTGAGGAGCGATCTTATATCTAATATAATCTGAGTTCGGGATAAGACATTTCTGTTTTTAGTAAGTAAGGAAGCCTGAAGCTGGGAGAGGGAAGTGAGTTGAGGTTAAAAAAAACACTTACAATCCTGTAATGTATTATTCCTTTAAAGACTGACTGAGGGATATACGAGTTACTTTGTATATGAGTTGAACAGCAATAAACTTCAATAAGTAAAGGATGTTACTCTGAATAAGAACCTTTCAGAAGATTTTTGGGTACATTCGCATAAGTTTAGGGCAGTTCGGTAGAATAATCAACTTCACATCAGTCTTTTTGATAAAGATGGAAAAGATCCTATTCTGTTAAATAATACAGTAAAGTAATATTGATAGTTCGAGCGTTCGTGGTTGGAAACAAAAAAACCTCTGATCAATCAGAGGTTTTAAAGTGGTTTCTCCAGGAATCGAACCAGGGACACATGGATTTTCAATCCATTGCTCTACCAACTGAGCTAAGAAACCATTATATTTTTGTTTGACTTACTTCGTTGTTTTAAAGTGATGCAAAAGTAGTAAGTTTTGGTATACAAAGCAAGTATCCATCGTACTTTTTTTGATTGAAACTAAAAACCTATTGATTATCAGTTGTATTATTTTCCTGCTCTTTTCTGATCTGCTCACTCATCTCTTCCAATACCGGTTTGATCGTACTCTCAGGAAGATCACTGATTCTGATATACATTAATCCGTCAATCGCATCATTAAAGTTTGGATCAACATTGAAAGCAATGACTTTAGCATTTTGTTTGATGTATTTTTTTATCAGAACAGGAAGTCTCAGTTCTGGCTCAAGATCATCAATGATCTTGTCCAGTTTATTAAGGTCAGACTCCATTTCCTCAAAGAAAAGACTTTTATCTCGGTCACGAAGTTTTACCTTATACTCATTTCTCGGAGTGATATACTGAGCTACAGCGGAATCAAAATAATTGGAACGCATAAACTCGATCATCAGAGATTTGGAGAACTCAGAGAACTTATTGGAGATACTTACTCCTCCCATCAGGAACTTATGATCAGGATTTCTAAGACATACATGCACAATACCTCTCCATAAAAGGAAAAGTGGAAGTGGTTTCTGTTGATATTCCTGGCAAATGTAAGCACGTCCCATTTCGATCACCTTTTTAAAGAAAGGGTGTATGTCCTGTTCAAACTCAAATAAAGAGCTCGTATAAAAGCCTTTGATGCCATATTTTTTCATTACTTCTCTACCCAATGCCATTCTATAGGCTCCGGCCAGTTTTTTCTCACCATTATCCCAAAGGAACAGGTGGTGGTAATGCTTGTCATATTCATCAAGGTCAAACGGAAGATTACTTCCTTCTCCAACCGCACGGAAAGTTAACTCTCGCTGACGTCCGATTTCCCTCATAATGGAAGGGATTTCCTCGTAAGTCGTAAAGTAGATCTCATAATTTCCGTTGCTGAACAACATTTTGTCAGTTCCTCTAAGTTTGTCAACATCTTTCGTAATGTCTTCAACTGGAGTTTCATCAATGATGTTCTGAACAATATTTTCCTCTTTCAACAAAGGGAATTTTACATATAGATTCTGAAGATTAATGCTTTGGGCAAGAGATTTTCTTTTTTCATAGTAAGATTTCATCATATAAACCTTACGTTTCAGAAATTCTCCCAGCTCCTCAATGGTTTCCATTTCATCCATCGCCTTTACAGAGATTGGTTTTCCAATCCTGATTCTGATAGGTTTTTCTCTATCATTCATCATTTCTGCAGGAAGCATCAACGTTTGTAAGCTTGGATGAAGTTTAGCTACCTGATAAAAAAGGCGGCTGTTCTTTGCATGGAAATACATAGGAACAACGGGCACTTTAGCCATTCTGATAAGCTTAAGTGCCGTTTTTTCCCATTCTTTATCTAAAATTTCTCCATAAGGATTGTTCTTGTTAGAAACTTCTCCCGCCGGAAAAATACCTACACAGCCTCCATCCTGTAAATGCTTGAGTGTTTCCCGCATTCCTGAAGAGCTGCTATAAGCTTCTTTTCTGTTCTCAAAAGGATTTACAGCGATTACATACGGTTCCATAGGTTTGATCTTTTCCAAAAGAAAATTTCCCATTACCTTAAAATCCGGACGAACCTCTGATAAGATCTTGCACATTAAAATTCCGTCAATAGCACCTAGTGGATGATTGGAAACCAGAACAAACGGTCCTGTCTTCGGAATTTTTGCCAGATCCTCTTCAAAAGCTACATAGCTTAGGTTTCTTTCTCTTACAAATGAGTCGAAAAAGTCTTTACCTTCCTTATCTTTTAATTTGTCGTATAATTTATTTACTTCATTTATTTTAGCAATGCTCATCACAGCAGATGCTACCGGGTTCTTTAGAAACCCAATTTTACTTAAGCCGGAAGCTTTGATCAGATCGTTTTTCGAAATTAAACTCATGTGTGTTTAGTCGCAATTAATATTATTGTGTTACCATTTGAAGAGTATTTTTGGAAATTTGTTCCAATAATACATTTTTTTCATGGTAAAATCTATCAATGTGATCCATCTTCGCATTTCTTACTGTGAATAAAGATACATTTTTAATTGCTTCGGTTTTAAAAATTTTTTGAAGCTCTTCGTTAAGCTCTTCAAGGTGATTAAATTTATCTTCCAGACATAAAGCCAATGAAATGGCAGAATTCTGCATCAGAGAAACTTTGATCTTATACTTGGATAAATATCCGAATATCAGACTCATATGATCTTCTGCAATGAAAGAGAAGTCTCTTGTAGAGATCTTTAAAAGATCCTGGTTTTCTTTAAGAATATAAGATTCCTCTTGCTGGTTCTTGTCTGAAGCTCCTACTTTGGTTCCTGCTTTGGTAGGATCTACAAAGGATTTTACATAAAAAGGAATGTTTTTTTGCTGCAGCGGTTGTAACGTCTTTGGGTGAATTACGCTTGCCCCGTAATAAGCCATTTCAATAGCCTCTTCATAAGAGATATTGGAAAGCAGAGATACATCTTTGAATTTTCTAGGATCCCCAGTCATTACACCTGGTACGTCCTTCCAGATCGTCATGGCTTCAGCGTTTAAACAGTAAGCAAAAATTGCAGCAGAATAGTCAGAACCTTCTCTTCCTAATGTTACGGTAAAGTTATTGTCATCAGAACCAAGGAAACCTTGTGTTACATAGCAGATTTCAGGATTTAAATTGGAAATAAACTCCTCAGTTTTTACCCAATCTACAGTACCTTCTCTATAGGAATTATCAGTTTTGATATAATCTCTGGCATCCAGCCACTGATTAGTAAATTGGATCTCATTCAGATATTCACTTAGAATTTTGGTAGAAATCATTTCTCCGCAGCTTACCACCTGGTCATACACGAAGTTGTAATTAGGAGACTTATTTCTTCTTAAGAAAGAATCAATATCGTCAAAAAAAAGATTGATTTCAGCAAAAACCGCATGATTTTCAGGAAAAAGACCCTCCGCAATCTCAATGTGTTTTCGTTTTATCTTTTCAATCTCAGTTTGATAGTTCTCCTTCTTGAAATAAAGTTCTACAACTTTTTCCAACTCATTGGTCGTCTTGCCCATTGCTGAAATTACCAGCAAACACTTGGCAAATCCCTGGCTTTTTAGAACCATGGATACATTTTTTACACTGTCGGCGTCTTTCACAGACGCGCCACCAAACTTGAAAATTTTCATTAAATTGTTAAAAATAAAATTGTTAGATAAAAATTACATGAGTTTTTTACGGACGTCAAAATTATAAATTTACAACGAGATATGAAATAGGCCGATGAAACCAGGGAATTAAGATTTCTTTAAAATGCTCTTGAATAAAATATATGACAACGGTTGAATGCAGGAATAGAGGGAATTAGGATATACAGGGAGTCTTATTTATCCCATACTTTTATTTGATAATTATTTTTTAATATAGGAGGGAGAAGTGGTAACCGGTAGTATTGAGAATTTAATAGACATGCCTGTCTCAAAAATCAAAAAAATGGGATTTGTCATTCCGAGAGAAACGAAGAATCTCTAAAATCAAACGATTAAGATTCTTCACTACATTACTGAACTACGTTCGCAGACTTGTATGTCTGTGTTCAGAATAACACTTTGAAGCAGTCAAAAAACTAAAGATCAGATTAGGAATAAGGACAATATAATAGGTTCCTTTTTTCATTTTCCATTTTTGCTTTCCACTAAAATAAAAAATCTGAATTTTTCATTGGTCTGGGATAACGAAATGGGAAGGATCATCATAGGCTGATATCTAATATTATGTTTTGTTTAATGTGTATCGTGCTGATATACAGATTGTAATCTCTTTTGTAATTAAATTTTCTTAATGCAATAAATTTTCCGAAATTTGGGGAAAACGTAAAAAGAAAAATATGTCAAATCAACCATTACAGACTTTAGGAGAATTTCTTATCGATAAGCAGGACGATTTTCAGTATTCAACAGGTGAATTTTCTCGTCTTCTAAGTGCAATAAGATTGGCTTCGAAAGTGGTTAACAGAGAAGTAAATAAAGCCGGAATTGTAGATATTACAGGAGCTGCAGGAAACCAGAACGTTCAAGGTGAAGAACAGCAGAAATTAGATGTAATTGCAAATGAGATTTTTATTACGGCTCTATCTCAAAGAGAGGTTGTTTGTGGTATTGCTTCTGAGGAAAATGATGATTTCATTGATATCAAATGTGGAGAAAATGGTCATTTAAGTAAATATGTAGTGTTGATTGATCCTTTGGATGGATCTTCAAACATTGATGTAAATGTTTCTGTAGGAACCATTTTCTCAATTTACAGAAGAGTGACAGAACCTGGAACCCCGGTACAGCTGGAAGACTTCTTACAAAAAGGAGTGAATCAAATTGCAGCGGGATATGTAATTTATGGCTCTTCTACCATGATTGTTTATACAACAGGAAACGGAGTGAACGGATTTACTTTAGACCCATCTTTGGGAACCTATTATCTTTCTCATCCTAATATGACTTTCCCAAAAACAGGGAAAATCTATTCCATCAACGAAGGAAACTATATCAAGTTCCCTCAGGGAGTAAAAAATTATCTTAAATATTGTCAGATGGAAGAAGGAGATCGTCCTTATACTTCCAGATATATCGGTTCTCTGGTAGCGGATTTCCATAGAAATATGCTGAAAGGTGGTATTTATATTTACCCATCTTATTCCCAGGCTCCTAATGGTAAATTAAGATTATTATACGAATGTAATCCAATGGCTTTCCTTGCCGAGCAGGCAGGTGGAAAAGCTACGGATGGTTTCAGAAGAATTCTGGAAGTAGAACCTACAGAACTTCACCAGAGAATTCCATTTTTCTGCGGAAGCATCGATATGGTGGAGAAAGCAGAAGAATTTATGCGTATTGACAGCGTAAAATAATGAAAGCATCCTATTTTAAATATTTATTAGAATTCAAACGCCCGAGTGGAACATCTCGCGGCGTTTTGCTTGATAAGGAAACCTTTATTCTTGAAATTTCAGAAAATGGGAAGAAAGGAATAGGGGAGTGTGCCATCTTCAGAGGGTTGAGCTTTGATGACAGACCGGATTATGAAGAGAAGTTAAAATGGCTTTGTAAAAATATTGACCAAAATCCGGATTTCCTGAAAAAAGAATTAAAAGATTTCCCATCCCTATGGTTTGGATATGAACAGGCTGTTCGGAACTTAAAATTTGGAGGGAATCTTTATTTTCCAAGTGAGTTTACGGAAGGAAAATCTGCCATTACCATCAACGGATTGATCTGGATGGGCAATGTTGGGTTTATGGAAGAACAGATTCAGGATAAACTTGAAAAAGGATTTCATTGTATCAAATTAAAAATCGGAGTTGATTGGAAATCGGAACACGTTATTCTTCAAAAATTAAGAGAAAAATTCTCAAAAGATCAACTGGAGCTTCGGGTAGATGCCAATGGCGGATTCAGTAAGGAAGAAGCCGGAACAGTTCTTCAGCAGTTGGCTGATTTACACATTCATTCCATTGAGCAGCCTATTAAAGCTGGTAACTGGACTGATATGGCAGAATTGTGTGCTCAGACACCTACACCTATTGCTCTGGATGAAGAATTGATCGGAATTACAGATGCTGAAGAGAAGAAAAAGCTTTTAGAAACGATAAAGCCACAGTATATTATTTTGAAACCAGCTTTGGTAGGTGGTTTTGCCGGTTCTGATGAGTGGATCTCTATGGCAGAATCACAGAATATTGAGTGGTGGATAACTTCGGCACTGGAAAGCAATATCGGCTTAAATGCCATTGCTCAATATACCTTCACAAAAAAAAATCCAATGCCACAAGGTTTAGGCACTGGAGCTTTATTTGTAAATAATTTTGAATCCAGTTTAGATCTCAGAAATGAGCTGTTGTGGTTTAATACTATAGAATTGAATTAGCAAGTTGGATTATTTGAATATTCCCAATCCCATTGTTTACAACATCTGGCTCTTGAGTCCCATATATTGCAGCCTATGGGTACTACTGGGATATTTCCTCCATTCATAGTCTTTAATTCTCTTTTTTCTAGTTTTCTTAGATTTCTCATGATTGATATTTTCAGCAATTAGATTTAAATTTGAATATAATACAAAGCCCAATGCCACAAATTTTAGGCATTGGAGCTTTATTTGTAAATAATTCTGAATGTTGTTTAGATTTCAGAAATGAGATGATTCAGTGAAGAATATTAAATAACCTGAGTTCGGGATAAGACATTTCTGTTTTTAGTAAGGAAGGAAGCCTAGAGCTGGGAGAGGGAAGTGAGTTGAGGTTAAAAAAACACTTACAACCCTGTAATGTATTATTCCTTTAAAGACTGCTTCATCAAATTTTACGGCAACGTCATAAATTGTAGTTCCGATAGTAACTTCCAGCCTCACCCTTCCAGCTTCCAATCTATTATCCTTAATTTTATGATCCTGAACTCGGGTTAATTAGCAATATGGAGGTGGTGAATTGGGGCAGGTTTTCCCACCACTGTATCCTTCGGCCCACGATCTGCAGCATGCGGCTTCAGGATCCCAGTTGTTGCACCCAAGAGGAGGTCTTCCTCCATTAATCTTTTTTAGCTCTCCTTTGTTTAATTTTCTAAGGTTTTTCATTGTAAATATTTTAATTTGATTGATAAGTAAATATCTAAAATCATTTTAAATTATACAATATATGGTGAATTATTTTATTAATTTTTAACAAAATGATAGAATTTTTATATCAATATGTCAAAAATGAAAGTTGAAATGTATCACATACCAGACATCATTTATTCAGTATCATTCATAGTCATAAATCATGAAAAAAAATTCCTGCAAAAAGTAGATGTAGGAATTATATAAGGGGAGTCCGGAGGTATTTAAAGAATAAAGTAATTGTAGGATCGGATAATTAATCGATTTTTTTTAGGTTTATTATTAATTTAAATCACATCTTTTATGAAAATAGCTTTCTTTATATAAGTTAAAATATAAGAAAACCTTTTTTTAATCTTTTTCATGATAAAAAAATTGTAATTCTCTATTATTTGAATTGGCAATCATTATGCCATTTGTCAGGTCTGTGGTAACTTTAACATAGTACTGATTTTTATAGTATTTTTTTAATTAATTATTAAGAAATAATTGTGAAAATATTTTCGTTTTCTTTAATTCGGTTATTGATAAGGTTTCTATCTATACCATATAAATTTTGGAAGATATCACTCTGTACTTGTGAGCTGGAAAGGTATCCCCAATGATTTCCAACTTCAAATTTGAAACTACTTAATACATCATCTTTTACAAAAGTACAATCGATGATAGAAACAATATCTTTATAAGGAGTGATATCACTTGGCCCGTTTTTGCCCAGCCGTGGAGTAAGAATATTCTTAGTAAATTGTGAGATTCCCAGAATCAGGTCCTGCCTGTTCAGATAAATAGAAATCCGGTTGGAAAGCAACGGTAGTTTATTGAATGAATCTTCAGAGTCTTCAAATACTTTATAGGAAACGTCAGCATTAAGCAGAATGACCTGGTCAATCACTCTGAGAATATTTTCCCTTTTAAGGCTGTATAACATACTTTGAAGAACCCTGTTTCCCATAGAATGAGCCACGATATGAATTCTCTGGTTGCAAGGAACCAGATTGCGGTTGGAAAAAATATCCTTTAAAAATTGGGTATAAAAATAAAACAGTCTCAGTAATGATGTTCCGGAATTGATACTGGATGCCTTATCATCAAAATATGTCAGTGGCACAATGCTGCTGGAGGCAGGCCAACTCACAAATAAAATATGTTCAACAGGAGAGGCCGGATTATCAATGAAAAGCTTTTTAAGATCAATCATAGCTTTTAATTCATCATCAAAATCATAAGCATAACCATGGATGAATATCAATACATCACTTCTTTCCTTGGTGGCAGACATATTTTTATACAGTTCATAAAATAACCGTTGGGTTCCGCCAAGATTATTGGCTGTAAGAGGGGACTCTTTGATTCCTTTTTCACGTAACAGAACTTCCAAAACCTCTTCATAGCCTTGCTTTTCAGGTTCAGAGAATAGTGTATAATTCAGGATATTCCGGTTGGTGTAGTCTTTTTTCTTTCTGGCTGCAACAGTAGGTTCCTTATAGTTATCAAAATCACATTTTGCAATTCTGAAATTAGGAATTGAATATTCGTCATTGGAAAAAGAATCTACTTTTTCGCCTGTATGGCGAACGATTTTCCGATTGCTTAAGATATAAACAGCCATGGGCAATAATTTGGTACGATGGTTTTAGCTTTTTCTAAATTAGTGAAAAATAATGAATTACAATGCTGGTGGCTTTAAAATTATCATTTTCAAAAACGCTTATTTTTCCGTAACTTTGTGCCACTTTTTTTGCTATAAAATAAAAGCTAATTTAATGGAAGAAGAAAAAAAATCACTCAATTTTATTGAGCAAATTATTGAAGATGATCTGGCAAACGGTTTGAATAAGGATCAGATCCGTTTCCGTTTTCCCCCTGAACCAAACGGGTACCTGCATGTAGGGCATACAAAAGCCATCTGCATCAACTTCGGTTTGGGTGAAAAATACAACGCTCCCGTAAACCTTCGCTTCGACGATACAAACCCTGAAAAAGAAGAGCAGGAATTCGTAGATTCTATCAAGAAAGATGTTGAATGGTTAGGTTTCAAATGGGATAAAGAATTGTATGCCTCAGATTACTTCCAGCAGCTTTACGAATGGGCAGTACAATTAATTAAAGAAGGAAAAGCTTATGTAGATGAGCAGCCATCTGAAGTAATTACCGAGCAGAGAAAGAATCCTACAGAACCTGGAGTGGAATCACCATACAGAAACCGTCCGGTAGAGGAGTCATTAAATCTGTTTGAAAAAATGAAGGACGGAGAATTTGAGGAAGGGACAATGTCACTTCGTGCAAAAATCGATATGGTTTCTCCTAATATGAATATGCGTGATCCTGTGATGTACAGAATTCTGAAAAGACCTCACCACAGAACCGGAACAGCTTGGAAAATCTATCCAATGTATGACTGGGCACATGGTGAATCTGATTATCTGGAGCAGGTATCTCACTCATTATGTTCATTAGAGTTTGAAAATCACAGACCTCTTTATAACTGGTACCTGGAGCAGGTATATGATGAAACGAAAGTAGCTCCTAAGCAGAGAGAATTTGCAAGAATGAACGTTTCTTATATGATTACTTCTAAGAGAAAGCTGCAAAGATTGGTGGCGGAAGGAGTAGTAACAGGATGGGATGATCCACGAATGCCTACCATTTCAGGAATGAGACGAAAAGGTTTCACGCCAACTTCTATCAGAAACTTTATTGATAAAGTAGGAGTGGCAAAAAGAGAAAATCTGATCGAGATTCAGTTACTTGATTTCTGCGTACGTGAAGACCTGAATAAGGTGGCTAAACGTGTGATGGCAGTAGTAGATCCTGTAAAATTAGTGATAGAAAACTATCCTGAAGATAAAGAAGAATGGGTAGAAACTGAAAACAATCCTGAACAGGAAAATGCTGGAACCAGAGAGATCCCTTTCTCAAGAGAATTGTATATTGAGCGTGAAGACTTCAAAGAAGAAGCTAATAATAAATTCTTCAGACTGAAATTAGGCGGTGAAGTTCGTTTAAAATCAGCATACATCATCAAAGCTGAAAGAGTAGAGAAAGATGAAAATGGAGAAATCACAACCATCTATGCTACTTACGATGAGAAGAGCAAGTCCGGAAGCGGAACAGAAGAAAGTTTAAGAAAAGTAAAAGGAACACTTCACTGGGTATCTGCTAAACATGCGATCCCTGTAGAAGTAAGAATTTACAATCAATTGTTTACGGTAGAGCAGCCGGATGCTGAGAAGGATGTAGACTTCTTAAATTTCATCAATCCTGAATCTGTAGCTACAATTCAAGGTTTTGCTGAACCAAGCCTGAAGGATGTAGCTGTTGGAGAGCCTCTTCAGTTCCAAAGAATCGGATACTTTACAAAAGATCAGGATTCTACGGATACAGCATTGGTATTTAACCGTACAGTAACATTAAAAGATTCTTATAAGGCTTAATAATTTAGGAATCGATAAAGATAAAAGCAGGACTTATTTCTAAGTCCTGCTTTTTTATTCTTATTGTTGGACCGTTAAGATGGGGGTAGAAATGAAGAAAAGTTAAGATTGGATCAAAGATATGTTTAAATTAGCTACTTAGGGTAAAGCTCTATTTAATTCCCTTAAAATCACATTTTTTCTTAATGGCTTAAAAATTATCTATAAAAAGCTATGTATCCATATGGTTCAAAAAATAATTTAATTTTTAGTTTACCACATAGAAATAAGATTATAAAATAATTTGAAAACACTTTCTTACACCTTCGCGTTTTCCAAAATTAATTGCCCAAAGTTTTAGCTTTTCACTCCTTTGATCCAATCCTGAAATTTACCAACCTGCTCCATAAAGAAAGATTCATGTTCCTCTTTTTCTTCAGGTCGGTCAACCAATATATGCTCAAAGTAAGTATTTTTCAGGATTTTTCTTAGAATTCCTTCTCCTAGGAAAGGTTTATAGTCATTTAATGCCTGAGTAGCTTTTAGTAAATGTCGGATGTCATACTGTAACGGATTAATATCCGGTACCTGTTTGTTGAGGTTAAGAAGATTATATACCGCTATTCTGGCTGTTCTTACAGAGCTTTCCATCGTAAATACCACATCATTATTGGTTTCTACGAATTGTCCTACCAGTCCTAAATTGGTACACCCTTCAGGAACCACTCTCGGACGGTCTCCTTGGGCTCTAGGCATAAACATGGAGGTGATATAAGGCATAAATGCTGTACGAACGATTGTATTTTCAATAACATGATCCAATTGATCCGTCATTCCAAGATGATGGCATAGTTCAGCAAGGATTTCGTTCCCGGTACATTCCGGCATTGTTTTTTTGATATGATTTCCTTCTTTATCCATTAGTAATGCATATACCCATACTACAAGGATATCATCCGGCTGGGTAGGGAAGTGCGGCTGTCTGTTGCAGGTAAAACTCATCACCCAATTAGAATCTGTAATCGTGATAATACCTCCTGTAGCTGTTTTTCCAGAATAAGGATCGTTCACACATAATTCTTTTAACTTTTCAGTAAATGCTGAAGGACGACACGTTAATGTTGCAGATTCCCATGATGACTTTTCAATATGGCTACAGAATTTTTCAGGTTTCCCGAAAACTTCAGACTTGGCTGCCAGGTTTTTCCATAATTTCCATCCGGCACTTTGTCCTGCACTGCTGTTGTCTATGGTCACTTCAGGAACGGTATTGTTATCACCGTAGAAAGTGCTTTCGGTCATAGATCCGGTGGTCACAATCACATAATCATCCTTGCTGATCGGTATTCTCACTTCTTCTCCATTTTGTTCAGTAATAATCCCTTCTACCGTTTTTCCTTCTGTGTTGATATGAACGTCAAGATCTTTGACCAGAGTATCAAACTGAATCTGTACTCCTTTTTCTACTAAAAAGTTTTTTAAAGGGGTAACAAAGGTGTCATACTGATTATATTTAGGGAATACGAGGCATGAAAAGTCTTTCATTCCATCAATAGCGTGAAGGAATCTATGCATGTACAGTTTTAGTTCCAATAAACTATGCCAGTTTTCAAAAGCAAACATAGAACGCCAGAAGAACCAGAAATTACTGTTTAGGAATGATTCTGAGAAATAATCTTCAATGCTAAGGTCGTCAAGTTCCTCTTTTTTCTTTAATAAAAGTTTCACAATAGCCAGCTGGTCTTTTTTTTCCAACCCGAATTTGCTGAAATCCTGAATCTGACCTTGGTTATGAATTAATCTTGCTTTAGAATAGTTTGGATCATTATCATTGATGAGGCGGTATTCATCCAAAACGCTGTAAGGGGCAGGCAATTCCAGCGCGGGAATATCCTGGAATATATCCCATAGATTTTCATAAGTCATATCCATTTCACGTCCACCACGGATGATATATCCATCTTTTGCATTTCCGGCTCCGTCTAGTGAGCCGCCTTCAATCGCAAGCTGATCGAGGAAAATGATGTTTTTTCCTGGAACATGGCCGTCACGGATGAAATAGTAGGCTGCAGACATCCCTGCAATTCCGCTTCCGACAATGTAGATTTTACTATTTTCGTAGGATTGTAAAGGGATTCCTTTATTTCTTTGATAGTTTCCGATTTGATCTGAAAAAGGCATTGTTTTTTCAGGGGTGTTAATCTGAACTTCCTTGCTTGAATCCGGTTCGTGGTTTACTTTTCCAAACTGATCAGAGGTATTTAAAACTTTGTCGAATTTTGAATTGATTGTACTCATTTTATCTTGTTTTTAATGAACATTATAAAGGTACCTCTATTCGAAATGTAATGTATATCCTTAATGTCAGAATTAGTATCCCGAAATTCCTACGACTGAATATTTTCCGTTATTCTATACTCAGAAGGCGATACGGAAGTATGTTTTTTGAAAAAACGTCCGAATGCTGAGGTGGAATTGAACTGAAGCTCAAAAGCTATTTCAGAAATGGTAATGTCGGGATTTCCCAGCATAGCATAAGCTTCTTTCAATAGAGCTTCATCAATGACCTCGTGAGGAGTCTTTCCGCTGGCTTTTTTAATGATTTCGATAAGGTATTTGTTGGAGACACAAAGTTGATCGGCATAAAACTGAACTGTTCTATGTTGTCTGATGTTTTCCCGGATCAGCCGACTGAATTTAAGGTAGAGATCTTTTTTACCTTCTTCCTTATCAGAATTTGCAGAATGTTTCGCTTCTATAATTTCTGCAGTTTCCAGCAGAAGATTGAAAATAATGGTACGAACAATTTCCTCAGTGAATTTACCCTGTTTTCTGGATTTCTTTTTGAGATAGTTCAGTAGGTTTTGAAGCACCAAAGAGTTTTTGGGTGTAGTTTTTACAATGCTGTAGGAACCTTTTGAGAAGAGGTTCATTTTTTCGATGATAAAAGGATTAGAGATATTTTTGATCAGAAAATTTTTGTCGAAGAATAATAGTTTCATCATAAAATCATGACTCGTTTTCATGAATTTTATAATAGTAGACGGAGCAGCAACCAGAATGCTGTGGGTATCTGCCTTATATTGATGATGGTCAATTTCAACACTTACTTCTCCAGCAGTACAGATGCACAAGGCATAGTAATCCATTCTGAAGGGAGCCTCAGGAAATTCAAAAATGGGTTTTCCGGAGGAGATATAGTAGGATTGGCAGCAGTCAATACTGTAAAAAGAAAGAGTATCGTGCAAGTTCTCGTAGGTTACCATTCTTACGTATTGATTGATTTTTTATAGGTGTTTTTTTAAAAATTAGATTAAAAAACCTGTTGTTACTGCAATTTACGAATTTTATAAATGTTTTTAGGTCTTATGTATCAAAAATATTCGTTTTTATTAAGATACAGCCAATTGTTTGTTTTTATGAATGTTATTTATAAAAAAGGCTTAAAATAAAGGTGTTTGAGGCTATTTTTACCTAACTTTGCACTTTCAAATTTCCCCCAAATATTATTGTGAAACTAATAAACGTATACACGAGTTCTTTCAAAGGACTCTCGCAGGAGAGTTGGATGCTGGCGTTGGTAATGCTCATCAACAGGGCAGGTTCTATGGTACTTCCTTTTTTGGGAGTTTATATGACAGATCATTTACATTTTAGCATTGAGAATTCAGGAATTGTCCTGAGCTTTTTTGGAATCGGGTCGGTTATTGGTTCATGGTTTGGCGGAATGATCACCGATAAGATTGGTGAATATAGAGTACAGAGTTTGAGTTTATTGCTCAGTGTGCCTTTGTTTTGTATGATTCCTTTATTTGAAACCGAAGTTGGTTTAGCGGGAATTATCCTCGCTCAGAGTATTGTAAGTGAAACATTCCGTCCCGCAAACTCGGTGGCAATTACAAAGTATGCGAAGCCCGAAAATATAACCAGAGCTTTTTCACTGAACCGTATGGCCGTTAACTTAGGTTTTTCCATAGGTCCTGCATTGGGAGGAATCCTGTCTGCTATTTCCTATGAATTTTTGTTCTATAGTAATGCATTGGCTGCTTTATTGGCTGGCTTAATGTATATCTGGTTCTTTAAAGGCCGCGCAAAACTGGCTAAACAAGAAGCGAAAAAAGTAAAAGAGGCTATAGCGGTTAAAAAAGAAAATTCACCTTATAAAGATGGTAAGTTTTTGATTTACTGTATATTATGTATGCTGTTTTCTGTTTGTTTCTTTCAGTTATTCAGCACATTAACAATTTTTTATAAAGATACAGCACATTTAAGTCAGCAGAATATCGGTTATATTCTTGGCTATAGCGGATTCCTGATTGTTCTGTTGGAAATGGGGCTGGTACAGGTTGCGGAAAAGTATTTTAGTCTTGCGTTTACCATGCTGATAGGAACACTTATCTGTGGATTTTCTTATGCAATGATGGCTTTTGATTATAGTATGATTACTTTATTGGTTTCTATGACATTGCTTTGTATCGGGGAAATCTGGACACTGCCTTTTATGTCAACCATTACGGCACTGCGTTCTGGAGCCCATAATAAAGGAGCTTATATGGGACTGAACGGGATATCTTTTTCCATAGCATTTATCATTACACCTTATATAGGAACCCTGATTGCAGAGAAATTAGGGTTTAATACTTTGTGGATTGGAACCGGAGTACTGGCGACAGGGATTGCGGTTGCTCTTTATTTTGTCATTCCATGGATGCTTAAAGATAAAAAGAATGTGGAAGAAGATTGGGTTTAAAATGATAAGCCTTTTCTTACCCAACATACAAAACCCAACCAAATCATCTTTCGGTTGGGTTTTTCATTGAATATAACTATTTGAAGTTTATTTGATAATTACCTTTTTTGCTACTTTTTTGCCATCTACATTGAAGACCATAATATAGTTTCCTTTTGCAAAGCTGGTAAGATCTATACGAGTTTCATTGGTAATACCAGTCTGGCTGTGTACCAATCTTCCGGCAATATCAAAGATGTGTACCTCTGTAGCAGTATTCTTCTTCATCAGAACATTGAACTTGCCATTGGATGGGTTAGGATAGATTTGGAATCCATCTTTTTCTAATACCCTATCATTTACTGCGAGGGTAGAGATTGGTTGTCTGGTACAAAGTTCAATGGCAGCAGCATTTACTGTTCCGGAACTACTGTTTGCTGTAACATTGTTAAGAACATCAGAAGTATGTAATGCTTTTATAAGCCAGTTTCCATTTGGACTTTGGCCATAATATTTGCTTAGATCCAATCTTATAGGTTCTATATGTGGATTGGTTCCCAGATTATTGCAGTTCATGACCGGAGATTCTCCCTCCTGGTCAAATGTGGCTTTCAGTACATTGGTTCCTGAGCAGTTTCCAAGCCAGAATATCTGATTACCTTGATCTGTGGGACTTTTAAGTATTAAGGCTGATTCTTTAATATCAGTGTAGGTAAGATCCATGATGATATTAATATCCTCAATCAAAGTTGTATTGGCAACATTGATATTAATATTGGCGGGAGAACCCGGGCTGAATGCAAATGTCCCATCAGCCGGATATTGAGTACAGTTCATGGTGATATTGTAATCAATAGCGAAGGCAGGACTTGCCGCATAATAGATGTTTCCTACAGATTCTACAATGATGAATGCTTTTTTTGAAGGGGTAGAAGGAATGGTAATCATTTCCTCTCCATCGTTAGCCGTATTAGAAATAAGCGGAGTGAAAGTAGTTCCCTCATCCGTTGAAATTAAAATATTAACAGACTGAGTATTGATGGGAGCTGCGTTGGTGCCGGCCACATTCCATTTTAAAAGATGCGTGGATCCGGATGAGTAATTCTGATTTAATGATAGGGATGTAATTTTAAATGGACCGGTGCTTGCATCTACATTTACGATGGCTTCATCTGTTGCCGTCTGTCCACCACCAGTAGCATTATCTCGTACCAAACTTATGAATTTCATACTTCGGGCCACGTCAGAAGTCATATTCCAGGTACTGTATAAGCTGCCTTCAAGAACTTCGTTAAGCGGTGGGAGGTATCTTGTAGGAATTGAAGTAGGTGGGTATACCCTGAAATTAGGGGTTGTAGCAGACATGCGGTCCGGATAAGAATAAACACCATTTGTTCCTGAGCCTGCAGGATTGGGAGGTGAGATATCAGCTTCCTCCCATGAATAGGTTAGGGTGTTATTATCGGGATCACTTGCTATAGCTGTTAGTTTGAATGCCGTTCCCTTAGGTATCGTATAGTCAGGACCTGCATTAACGATAGGAGGATTATTAGAAATATCCGTTGTAGCCGCACAACTTGTTGTTTTGATATAATTATTGATTTGACTGATGCTGTAATGTAAAAACTGATCACTATGCTTATTTGCAACATCATGAGTTCCTGTTACCCCTGGATATCCCATGATGGTAGTTCCACTTCCTGGCTCTCTGTTGGCCCCGGTTTCAGGTGCAGTGGCACTACCATCACCTTCAGGGCGTGAAAAAGTATGATTGGCTCCATATTGATGTCCCATTTCATGCCCAATGACCATGGCATACACAAAACCTTGTGGCCCTGTTCCATTTACGGGGCCTGCATAGGCAGCTCCTTTGCCAAGAACGATCTTGTAACCAAAAATTGGAGCCGGAGTTATCGTTGCTCCTCCATCCACACATACTGCTTGAATTTTTCCAGCATTTCCACCACCTGTTTGATTGGTGAATAAGACACCAATATCATAATTGGCCTCTCCTATGGTTTGTGTAAGAGTTTTTTGAAGCTGAGAATTTAAGTCATCACCTGTAAGAATCCCCAGAATTGGGATTATGGGAACTGTATAAGGGTCTGTGGCCTTATTCAGGAAAATGATTTGGTCATTATTGTTGATAAGGTTCATATGAATGGACAAATCTCTTTCATATACAGGATTGATATAGCTCATCAAATCATTGACTGCCGCCAAAGAATTGACGATGGAACCTCCATGAAATTCACTGAACTCTCCATCTACAGATACTGCCAAACGATAAGTCCTGAATTTCTTATCATTAGTGTTGTCAGTAGGGAAATTTTCCTTTTTATGGCTTGAACTGCCTTTACCTTCTTCCATTGAACAGCCAGGATTAATGGGATTAGGTAGCTGTTCGGGCACTGCTGGGCTTACCAAATATACAGAAGCATCCTTTGTTGCAGGCTCTATTACCACTGGTTTTTGATTGGAGAATAGAATCATCTTTATTCCCTTAGGTGATATGGAAAAGCTTATTCTTTTTTCGGAGTCTTTTACTGATACCCCTCGATAAGATTTTATCTCCGGAAATTTAGCAGCCAATTCTGGAGACATATTGGGAGTCTCATAGATGGTGTATTTTTCAAACTTTCCATCTAGTCCGGGAATGTCTATGATTACAGAAGACGGGGTAACTATTCCTGTTTTAGATACAGGTGCTGTTTGTAATACTGATTTCAATTGATTGATATCCAGTGTGTAGGTGTTAGAGTAATCAGCTCCGATGTTCCTTTTGGATTCAATTAAATTTCTTTCATTGACTTTTGTTTTTTTCCAGAAGCTCTGTGCGTACAGACTTTGGCCTCCTATGGCAGCAATAGCCAAAAGTAGGTAGATTTTTTTTTTCATGTTTTTATTTTTGGGTTCTTTTCGTTATTAAAATGATAATAACTTTGCTAAAAGTATAAATTTATCTCATATGTTTGAAATATTTTATTTTATGTTAAATAACTGATTGTCATTATTTTATGATTATTTTTTCGTTGAAAATCATATTGTATTAAAAAAATAGAATATTTATTTTTTATGAATAATAATTTTTTTTGAATAAAATCATAATTATATAAAATTATAAAGCAGCCCGTTTTTGAGCTGCTTTATAATTTATTTTGTAAAAGTTGGAAATAAATGGATGTATACTATTATAGGATTCTCTGTAGTAGAGTATTCAACAAATTTTTTGGATTTATTTTATATTCCTTTATCTCTATTGTAAATATCCTCAACGCTTCTGTGATACCGGTCATATACCATTTTCCATGGAAGCGTTGTGGTTCTTTCCGGTTTCCATCTTTCTATGATTACAGAACTGTTGCTTTTTTTTATTTCGTTTCTGCTGATAAGAACTCCTTTCCTTTTATCTTCTTTAAAATCAATCTCCTGAACATCCGGAAGATATTTTTGTACATTATTAATAAAACCTGAAAAATCCCTGTTCCATTCATCGGAGATTCTGATCTTTTTATTTTTCCTGTTTTTGATCCAAAAGGTAAGCCTGTTCAACCACCATGCATTTTCCTTTAGCTTAATGACCGGCGGCCGATTCAGATAGATAATAAATTCTGAATGATCATGGTATAGTATTTCAGAACCATAAAGAATCGTATCAATGGAATCCCAGGCAAAGAAATGAATTTCATCCAATATGGGAATATTGAGAATAAAACCTTCCCGGTTGAAGACCATTGTTCTTAATGTTTCAGTACTCATGAGTTTAAATTCAATTTTTTTGTTATCCCAGGTGGTTAAAAAGTTATATTTCGGTTGCCTGTTCTCTGTAATCTTTTAAACTACCGCTATCAGCAGAAGTTCCTTTGTCAAATATTTTGTAAAAGCCTGTTGTCTTAAGTTGTTTATTGTAAGGAACACCAATAGTTTTATTCTCTTTTTGGGTATACTTCACCTCATTTGCAAATTTGCCGTTTAGGAAATCAGATGATATTTTTTCGGTAAGTAAGAACTTTTCAAGGGATGGATAAAATGTATTAAAATCAATATGGTAATAATCATCAATTTTAATCATTGGAAATTCTTCCTGTTTAGGCTCAGGTAGGATTTTGTCATACCATTTAAGGGGCTGCTTTCTTATTACTTCGGGTTTTTTATTTAAAAAAATCCGATATTCCATCGTATGATATTCCCCGTCAAGAGGAGGGGAATTGATAAAGAAAATAGCTTCTATATCCCTCCAGTGAATGATGAGATCCTGAGTGTAGGTAACAATTGTAAAGCAGTCCTGATGATATAATAGTTTGGCTTTATACTTACTGATTTCCTCTGTATTGTTGGAAGTGGGAATTCCTTTGTTGATAGTATACAAAATAAAAAGCAGAAGGAAATTTACCATGAAAGCAGCTGAAATATAATACAAATTCATCTCATTTTTTACCATCAAAACAATAACCATAACTGCAATGATTAGAAAAATAGTGATGGATATATTTAAAATGATAATAGGATTAATTTTCATGGTTTTTGTGCTTGGTATGCTTTATTTGTATTTATCAATTCCCATCAATATATAAGAAATCATCAATACGATAATGATGAGAAATGAAATACTGATAGGCAAGAACCATAGCCCTGTTTTTTTTCCGGGATTAAAATATTTACATCTGAAAAGCACTAATATACCCATACTGAATAGAGCTAAAATATTAAACTCTATGAATGATTTAGGAATTTGCCCGTCTTCATATAAATAAGTATACCACACACGGCTGATTCCGGCCAGCTGTAGTATTGTAATGATAATAGGAATAATATTTATTGTACCCATGTTCTATTTTGTGAAAACTTTATACAGTTGTCTGTTATTTACAAAATACAATTGGTTGTTGATTGCATTAGGTATTGTATTCAATTTCGGATCGCTGCTTGACATTATTTTGAATTTCCCCTTCTGCCGATTCATAGATATATTGGTATAATAATACCCAGCTTCTACCATATGAGGGATAGCAAGAACATAATGATTTCCGCCGCCGCCCCATACCCAGAATTTACTCATCATGGCATAGTCGTATCCTTCAAAAATATTATTTTGGGGTGAACCATCTTCAAAAGGAGTGAAATGCCTTTTAAATTTTGGGCGTATTTTTTTGGCAGTGGGCTGTAATAGAGGATTTAAAAATTTATCCAATGATTCAGGAACATTCATTACTATCAATTGGTCCTGTCCTGTATGTACATAAAGGTCTCCTTTTTTCAGATTGTATGTAAATGGAATTTTATCTTTCGGGATATTATATGTAGTAGAAAAATAATTGATAAATAAAGAATCATTGGTCTGATTGATTTCATAGTCGGATTTTTGAGTGTTGATGTTTCTTAAACTATCTTCTCCTCTTTTATATCTGGCAGATTCGTCAATGGTTTTTATTTCCTGTTTTTCTAAAGTAATATCATTAAGTAATTCATATTTTCCTTCTTTATTTTCTACAATAAAAAAGCCATCACCATATACAAAAACATGACTTTTCATACGATGACTCATACCAGTGCGAGCAGAATAAAAACTTATACTGTCTCCATAATGGGTATAAATCAAGGTAGAATCATTATAGAAAATTTTATCGACCTCGCTTGCTATTGGTTGTACTACGATATTGGGATTAGAAGTGACTGGGAAAAGGGGAATATCCGGATGTTTATCCTTCCCATGTTCTTCTTTGCAACTCACTAACAGAAGAAGAAAAAAGAATCCCAAAAATAAACGGTTATTAGTCATATATTTTGTTTTTATACCTGCCTCTTCATCTGTATCCTCTGTTTTTTATAATGAGTCTGTATTTTTTTATTAAATAATTAAAATTATGAATGTTTTTCAGGATACTTAGACAGAATGGAGTTAACAATCATACTGGCATGAATCCTGGAATTTTCAATAAACCACAGGTGAGTATCTTTTCCTCCACAGACTACTCCTGCAAGATAGACATTGGGAACATTTGTTTCCATGGTTTCAAGGTTATAATATGGATTCAGACAATGACCATTCAATTCAATGCCTGCATTTTTCAGAAATTCAAAATCAGGAAGGTAGCCTGTCATGGCCAGAACAAAATCATTTTCAATCTCATGAATATGGTTGTTTTCATCTTTAAAGATTACAGAATTTTCTTTTACCTCTACCATTTCTGCATTAAAATGAGCTTTAATACTTCCTTCTGTGATCCGGTTTTCAATATCCGGTTTTACCCAATATTTTACACTTTTTGAAATTTCGGAATGACGGACAATCATGGTAACTTCAGCTCCTTTTCTATAGGTTTCAAGAGCAGCATCCACTGCTGAATTGCTGGATCCTACCACGACTACTTTCTGTCTTGCATACGGATAAGGTTCAGTATAATAATGTTTCACTTTAGGAAGTTCCTCACCTGGAATATTCATCAGGTTGGGAATATCATAAAACCCGGTGGCAATCACTACGTTTTTAGCCTTGTAAATTCCTTTTGTGGTTTCAATATCAAATATGTCAAGTGTTTTGGATAGGTTCAGCACTTTTTCGTAAAGGTGAATATTCAGATCCTTTTGTCGGGCAATTCCCTGGTAATATTCCAAAGCATCCTGCCTTCCAGGTTTGGGAGCCGTGGAAATAAAAGGAGTTCCATCAATTTCCAGTTTTTCAGCTGTTGAAAAGAACCTCATATACAAAGGATAATGGTATAGTGAATTAACAATGGTTCCTTTTTCTATGATTAAATAATTCAAGTTGTTTTTCTGGGCTTCAATAGCACAGTTGATGCCGATAGGGCCTGCTCCTATAATGAGAATATCCAAAATTTCCATATTCCAAAGGTACGATGTAATTGGGAAAAAGTATTCATTGGGGAGGAGATAATAGACATTTATATAATAGACGGATAGATGAGAGACGGGATGGTCTGAAAAGGAAAGCCGGAAACTCATACTTTTAGATTTGAAATGATTATAACCCTGTGTGCCTCACATCTCGCATCCCGCATTGGCATCAGTTTTGGTGCTTTTCTAGCTATTACAAAACTAAAAGATATGAAAAAACTATTCGTTTCAATCCTTATGCTGAGCCTGGTGGTTGCCTGTAAGAAAGAAGCAGGAAAGCCTGTTCCCAGCGAAATTGATACGGTTACGCGTGTAAAACCACTGGACAGTGCTGCAATGGCTAAGGAGAAAGTGAAGAAAGAAAGTGATATTAAAATGACTAATGATGAAGTTTTGAAGGCTTTAAAAGCTAAGGATTACAAAACATTAGCATCACTGATTCATCCTGAGAAAGGTATTACTTTCTCTATGTATGCTTTTGTAGACCCTAAAGCGGATAAACATTTTTCCAAAGAAGATTTTGAAAAATACCAACCCACAAAAACATTATTTACATGGGGAGCAAAGGATGGTTCCGGAGATCCCTATAAAGCCACCATCAACGATTATTTTGGAAAATGGGTCTTTGCTGCTGATTTTACTACTTCCCAATATTCGTTGAACAAATTTATTGGGGGTGGAAATTCATTGAATAATCTTGAAAAAATCTATCCTAAAAAAGATTTTACAGAAAACTATATTAAAGGAACTGAAAAGAATGGTGAAATGGATTGGAAAACAATCCGTTTGGTATTTGAAGAATTTCAGGGGAAATACTATCTGATTGCTGTGGTGAATGACCAATGGACAATATAAGAAGAGGGAAGCTGGAAGAAGCTTTAGTTATAAAAAATACTCGTGGTTTTCAATCATATTTTGAAAATGATAATTGTTTTTCCCTATTTCATAACTTCCTTCTTCCAGCTTCTAACTTCCTTTCCTTATAAAATATCAACCAGTTGCTTTGTTAGGTTTTTTCTTGAAAACTGTTCGATATGCTGAGTGTTTTTAGAGAAATTTCCGTTTTTCCAAAGCTCAAATTTTTCAAGGATAAATCTTTTTACCGTTTCGGAATCGTTATAGCTGAAATGTTTGCCGGCGTGGGTTTCTTCCAGTATTTTAGCAACATCAGCCTGATTAGGTCCAAATGAAAGAATCTGTTTTCCGGATGCCAGATATTCAAATATCTTTCCGGGGATAATTCCTTTTGAAGATTCATTAGGGAAATTGGTAATCAGCAGCATTTCTGACGTCTGCATTTCTTCAACCGCTTTGCCATGAGAGAGATATCCAAGATTCAGGATGTGATTTTTCAGACTGGAATTTTCAATAGTATAGAGGATCCTGTCATCAATTCTTCCTACAAACTTTAAGCTGAAATGCTTTGCAAATTCTGCATTTTCCTTTATCAGTTCATCCAGAGCTTTCCAAAGATTCTCAGGATTTCTAAGCTGCTCCAGTACTCCGATATAGCTTAACACAAAAGATGTATTGGTCTCTTTTTGTTTTGCAGCTTTCTCATTGGAATCACTCTCATCAAAACCATTGGTGATACAAATGGCGTTGGCTCCAGCTTTTCTGAAATGATCAGCATCTGTATAACTTGTGGCCAAAGTAATATCAGCATTTTTGAAGACAGCGCTTTCCAGTTGGCGATGCTTTTTGTCTGAACTTTTGGTAAGTTTCAGATGTTTATAATAGGAAATCTCTGTCCATGGATCACGGAAATCTGCAATCCATTTTAAATTTGGTAATTTATCTTTTAAGCCTAATCCAATCAGGTGAAGAGAGTGGGGTGGGCCTGAGGTTACGATGGTGTCAATCTTATTTTCCTGTAAATATTTTTCCAGAAATTTAATAGATGGTTTTACCCAGAAAACTCTGGCATCAGGAATGAAAAAATTGCCTCTTACCCATATCGAGAGTTTGGATTTCCAGCTTTGGTTTTTTCCTACATCAAATTGCCCGGCCTTGAATTTTTTGTTGCTTTTATTAAGCTTTTCAGCCAGTTGATAAGGCTCCCATATTTTTGTTCTTACGATTTCAATGTTTTCAGGAACATCCTTCATCAAGGTTTCATCCATCAATGGATAACTTGGATTTTCCGGGGTATAGATCACCGGTTTCCAGCCAAAATCCGGTAGATATTTGGCGAACTTCAGCCATCTTTGAACACCAGGACCTCCCGCAGGAGGCCAGTAATAGGTGATAATCAATATTTTATTTTGTTCCATTTTTTATGAATCGTCTATTATTCATTTGTCATTCTGAACGAAGCGAAGCGTAGTGAAGAATCTCATTCTATCTCTTCATTCAGAAATTTCCAATCGGAATTAAATTCTGTAATTAAGGTTTCTTTTTTTTCTCTGGTCCAGCCCTTTATTTGCTTTTCTCTTCTTATTGCGGTCTCAATGTCATCAAAATGTTCAAAATAAATTAAATAAAAGTATTTAAATTTTGATGTGAAACTTCTATCAATAGCTTCTGGATGTTGATGCCAATATAATCTGCTTTTCAAATCATTGGTAACTCCTGTGTATAGTACTGTTTTTATTTTGTTGGTCATTATATAAACATAGTAATTATGAGTTCCTAATGTTTTCATTTTAATTTGAGATTCTTCATTGCGCTATGCTTCATTTAGAATGACAAAGCGCAATGTTTAAGATTAGGCTTTCTGTTCAACTAAAGTTTCTTTTTTCTTATTCTTATTCATCCAGAACATTCCAAAGGCTGCCAGGGCAATAAATAATCCGAAGCTTAACAAAGAGATCCATTTTCCTTTTTCAATCACTTCCGGCTCAAATACCATTCTGATGTGATGATTTCCGGCAGGAACATGTACGGCACGAAGTAAATAATCTGCTTTAATGTAAGGAACCTCTTTTTCATCGATAAGAACTTTCCAGCCGTGAGGATAATATACTTCAGAGAAAACAGCCAATTGAGGGGTCTTCGACTGAGATTTAAATTCTAACTCGTTAGGTTGGTATTTTGTTAAATTGATAAACGCAGTTGAATCTGCCTGAACTGGTTTATTGCTGAAATAAGCCTTATCAGAAGAGGCAATCACCGCTGTTTTTTTGTTGTCGATTTCCCCGATGTATTTAATTTCCTCGTTAGGAGTATCTACAAACTTAAGATCGCTTACGAACCATGCATTTCCGTTCGCTTTAGGATTCGGAACAACCTGAGGCTGATCCGGGCCTCCGAAAACCATGTATTTTGCATTCAGTAAGTTTAATATTCTTGGCGTTTTTACAGTGTCGGTATTGTTGATATACTCATTGAGTACATCATCATATCTTCTCAGTTTTACAGCGTGGTAACCACCAATAGAGGCTTTAAAATAAGAGGTATTTGTTTCACTGGTAACACCAAGGGTTTGGTTGTAAATTCTGTAGTGAGCTTTATCTTTATCTGCAATGGTCTCTAAGGTTTTATTGATATTTACATTAGATAAAATGGATTCAAGATTTGGATTCCCCTGTACTTTTTCAGCTAATAAATCTGAACTTTCTGTCTGGAAAGGATTTTCTGCAAAGATCTTGTCTACATAATTTTCGTCATTTAAATAACGTTTGTTCACTGTCCACAGATCAAATAAACTTACCAAACCAATCACTACCAAAGCAATGTTAGGATTAAGTTTTTTCTTTAAGCTCAAGAATAGGGCAGCAGCAGCAATAGCTACATACATAAACGCCTTTAAAGCATCTGCTTTGAACAGTTTATATCTCTCATCTACTAAATAATCCAACAGGAAAGGTGGGAAATAGGTCTTCTCACCTGCTGTAGAAAATCCTAGTAATGATTTACCGAAGATTAAAAGAATTAATAGTAAGCCTAATGTTCCGCCACTTACATACATCAGGATTTTCTGTTTGTATTCTTCAGTCAGTTTTTCATCTGTGAAGAATCTGTATAATCCTATAATAGCGATGAGAGGGAATAATAACTCTACTACCACAAGGATAGAAGATGGTGCTCTGAACTTATTGTAAAACGGAACGTAATCAATAAAGAAATCAGATAACGGCATAAAGTTACTTCCCCACGCCAGTAAGATAGTCAGAATAGAAGCTCCTAAGATCCAGTAACGGTATTTTTTCGATGCAAAAAAGAATCCTAACAGGGCAAGGAAACATACAATAGCTCCCTGATAAGCGGGGCCTGAGGTTCCCGGCTGGTCTCCCCAATACGTCATTCCGCTGAACCCTTTTGAAATTCTGTCCATTTCAGCCTGTGAACCTACATTTTCCTGAACAAGCTCCTGTACCTTGTTCATCATTTCCTTAGCTTCTGGTTCCTGGCTTCCGCCACCCATTAATCTTGGAATGAAAAGGTTTAGTGTTTCCAGTTGCCCGTAGCTCCACATCAACATACTTTCCTTATCCATTCCGGATTTTCCTGAAGTATGGCTGTCATTGGTTAAGATCTGTTTTCCACGAACGGTTTCTTTTACATATTCAGAATTGGCCATGATTCTTTGGGAATTCATTCCAACCCCAATAATACAAGAAGCTGCGATGATTCCTGAAGAAATAAGGAAGTGTTTCATCGGAGTTTTTTTCTGGATCGCTCTGATTAATTCAGAAAGGAATAAAAATCCTAGAGCTAAAAACAGATAATAGGTCATCTGTGGGTGGTTCGCTGCAATTTGAAGTCCCATAAACAGAGTAGTGACAATGAATCCCCAGATGTATTGTTTTCTGATATAAACCAGTAAAATCCCTGCTAAAAGCGGAGCGAAATATTCAATAGTATTTACTTTACCATTATGTCCCGCAGCAATAATGATATAGAAATAAGTGGAAAGCCCAAAGAAAGTGGCGCCCAATAAGGCATACTTCCAGTTTCTGACCACTACCATTCCCAAAAGGAAAAAACCTGCAAAAAGCAGGAAGAGATAATTGACCGGTCTTGGCAGGAAATTCAGGTTGCTGTCGATTTTCTTAATGATGTCCCCTTTAAACTGGCTACCCATCTGATAAGTCGGCATTCCCCCGAACATAGAGTCACTCCAATAGGTTTCATTTCCTGTGTTAGCTCTATAGTCTAGAAGTTCTTTTGCTCCTCCTCTGTATTGCACAATATCATGCTGGAAAAGCTGTTTTCCTGAAAATACAGGAGTTGAATATAAAAATGCTAAAACTATAAATACTACTAATGAAACTGCAATATAAATTAAGTTTTTATTTTTTGCCATGCTGGTTATTATCTTTTATTTCTTGGATTTTTTACCTTTTACCATTACTCTCTTTTACCTCTTCATAATCTACGGTTTCCGCATCCCATTTAAGGTTCTTATTGTTATTCTTATTCGAGTTGTTGATATCTTGCTTTGAATTATTTTGCTGTTGGTTATTGAACCTGTAGCTGTAAAATGTCTTAAAAAAAATTCTTTTCAGAATATTCCAGACAAAGAAAATAATAATAGCGGACAGTACTAACTCAAGAATGTACTTCATAATAAATTATATTTAAGATCTAAAAAAGTTAAAAGTTGTTTGTTGATAGTGCTTTATCGGTTACAATAAAGCACTCAAATTCTAAAACTCTCAAACCCTCAAACTTATTTACTTTGCAGAAGGGTTTACCATTACAGAAGAATTGGAAACACTCTTCATAGATTGAGATTGTTTTCCGTCTGAAATAGTTTCTATCTGCGTCGTTTTTACGTTGATGTTTTGGTTGGTAATCCATCCTGTACTTTCGTCAAATTTGATGGTTCCGTTTTGAGCAAGTTCACTGCTCATGCTATGGGTGATAGGTCCCTGAGCTTTCTTTTCAGTTTTCTTAGGAATTCCTCCGCTTACAGCAATTTCAGCAGTTCCGTTCCCAAGGCTTTTTAAAACATAGTTTGAAGTTACCTTGATGGTTCCGCTTGGGTCTGCATTTTCAGAAGTTGTCCATTTTTCACCTACTTTCACCCCTTTTTTAGGAATGATGGAAAGGTTTTTACTGAACTGGTCTTTCAATACTTTCTCATTAAAAGACTGCTTAAGACTTGCTACAACGCTTGCTCTTTCATTGGCATCCTTAATTAAGGGTGTAAGAGCTGTTGTTACTTTGGTATAAACAGCATCAAAACCTGTAATAGAAATCACATTTCCTTTTGTATCCATTTTCATATCAAGCTTATTGCTGGTAAGCGCTTTGTTGATATTCCAGATCATTTTAAGATCATCTTCTTTCGGAAGAGCTTGTTTAGTATCTACCACAACTGTTTTACCCTGTGCAGACTGAGAGCTTCTTTTAGAAACCAGGTTAAGCGTCATTTCATAAACGTTTCCTTTGATATCATTTACAGTGAAGTTCATTTCATCTGTAGATTCTGCAGTTGCTGTGATGGATTTCCCCTGAGGATCCGTCATTGTTTTTACGTCTCTCTGGTAAGTAGTAAGAGGATATGTTTTCCCTTTTTCAAGTTTGAAAGTCTGAGTAACGATTCCAGCAGAGTCTCTGATAGCAGGATTTTCTGCCACCTTTGCAACAGAATCAGCAGGAACTTCTACGGTTACTGTTTTTCCTGTTTTAGGATCTACTTTTGTGATTTTTGCCGTTTCTTTTTTACAAGATACCAGAGCTATAGATGATAATAGCGCTATTGCTGCTATGTTTTTCATTTTTAATTTTTTTAAGTGTTGTGTGTTATCGAATTAATTTATTTTCAAACTCTTCTGTCTCACCGCTTCATAAAGGATGGCTCCACATGCTACGGAAACATTCAGAGATTGAGTTTTTCCTTCAATAGGAAGTTTTATTTTTTCGTCAGAATGATGCAATACTTCTTTAGAAATACCTGTTTCCTCATTTCCCATAACAATAGCACATGGTTCTGTGAAGTTTACATCATAGATAAGTTTCTGAGCTTTTTCAGATGCTGAAAATACAGTAATTCCGCTCTGTTGAAGGAAGTCTACTGCATGAGCAAGGTTGTTTTCCTTACAGATCTTAATATTATAAATAGCACCTGCAGACGTTTTAATGGCGTCAGAATTGATAGGAGCTGCTCCTTTTTCAGGAATAATAACAGCATCTATCCCTACACATTCTGCCGTTCTGCAGATCGCTCCAAAGTTTCTTACATCTGTAAGTCTGTCCAGAATCAACAGGAAAGGAGTTTTACCTTCCTCAAATAATTGTGGAATAAGATCCTCCACTTTATGAAACGGAACATCCGAAATAAAAGCAACCACACCCTGGTGGTTTTTTCTTGTAAAACGGTTCAGTTTTTCAATCGGAACATAATTGGGACGGATTTTATTTTTCGCTAAAATCGCTTTTAGTTCAGCATAAATAGGACCTTGAAGTGCATTTTGCACAAAGATCTTGTCAATCGTTTTTCCCGCTTCAATTGCTTCAATCACGGGACGCAGCCCGAAAATAAAATCGTCTTTCATTGATTTGTATAAAATTTTATGTTTAAGGTTATCCGGTTCCAGGGTTGGAGATCCGTGGAGATTGTACCACTTCTAGCTTCCAGCTCCCTTTCTTCCAGCTTCCTACTAATATTTTTCTCCTAGAATTGCTCTTTTTTGAGACATTACATACCCGTAATGTAGGCTTTCATGCATATTGTTAAAGATAATAGCATCCTGAATGCTCTTCAGATCCATCCCGAAACTTGTGGTATAAGGAGTGTAGTCTGAAAAGAAGTCGCTGTCATAATCCTTCATTAAGATTTTAGAGGTTTCTGTCAGTAAAAACTCCAGATCTTCTACCTCAGATTTTTGAACATTTAAGTTGGGTAATGTTCCTTTTTTGTACGTTTCAACCCAATATTTATCAATACGGAAAGGGTTTCCGCTTAAATAATAATGCAAAAGCTGCTGAGTAGCAACGGTGTGGGCGATATTCCAGTAAATATTGTTGTTGAAGCCATCCGGAATCAGCAGAAGATCCTCATGAGAAGTGTTCTGCAGGATATCTAAAAAGGTTTCTTCTTACCTGTCTGTGTGCTTGAAAATGATAATTCATTTTGCAGAAATTTTAATCACCAAAAATAGTTTAATAAACTGAAAATGACAATTTTTTGGGGAATGGATTAAAGTAAAAGTTCTATAATGCCGGAAAAACGCATTATTTATTATTTTCTTTTTACGGGAAAATTTGATGGGATCATAATGGGTTTTAGAAAATTTAACTTCTCCTTTTTAGATATTTATCAATTTTTATGAAGCTAAAAACCCTCCGATGATTTTTGTCAAGGGAAGGCTTTTTATTATTTTATTAACTGTTTTTTATGAATTATTTTATCCTTTTTAAAGAGATTTTTAAGGAAGATTTACTTTCCTGTTCTTATTGAAATTGATTATTTTTTGATGACTTTATGCTTAAAAGTGGTTCCATCCTTCAAAACAATATTTAAAAAATAAATTCCAGTACTGTATGATGAAAGATTGATTCTGTTTTCTCTATAAACTTCAGCCAGTTTTCTTCCATCCATACTGAAAAGGGTCATGGATGTGACATCTTCTTTCGATTTTATATTGACAAAATCAGTAGTAGGATTAGGATAGATATTTACATCTATTGTTTTTACCTCCTCTACATGTAAAGAGGCATTGCTTTTCCCCTGCATATAAACAGATAAAAATACATCACCATCCTGTCCATTAAAAACAGCAGTAGGGATTGTATGTTTTAAAGTGTGATTTCCGGCAGTCATAGAGGGTAAAGTAAAACCTCTGATAGGAACCGAGTTGCCCGGGCACCAGTTGTTCCATGAAGTCCATTGTGCAAAAGTTGCAGGAGTAGTTTGATAGATTCCGTTACCTTGTGTATTATATGCTCTGAAAGGTTCACAGGAAATTCCACCTGGAGTATAGGTCAATACCTGTACATCATCTATATAGGTGTAGTTTTGTCTTCTAACATATTCTTCACCACCTGCACCAGCTCCATGCGGAGTGGAGATTACAAAAAAGCGAGCATTGGTGACAGCGGTAGGAAGATTGAATGTGACAAGTCTTACTGTTTCTCCTGGAGTATCAGTACTGTTGTAGTTGTTGAGTTTATTATAACTTAATATAGGAACCAATGTATTGTAATCTGTAGGAGTGGCTCCTACGTCAGTTGAGAAGAAAGTCAGGTTTCCTGAAAAAACATCAATTCTATTTGCACAGCCTGCAACTTGTGTCTGTGCAGCATAAGGTACTCCAAAAACATCAAGTTCCATATACATATCATAAGCATTTCGCAGTTCTGTATTATGAAATACGCTGTACAGATTGCTGATGTCATAAGTGAATGGGACTTCTATTGGAGCTCGGTTTTTATTCATGAAGGGAGTGATGTAACGGGCTGCTTCAATTCTTTTCACATTAGCGTCATTCATAGTATAAGTAGGTTGGTTTTTAGGAACCAGAGCCAAAAATACCTCTCCCAGACGATCGTAGTTATCACATAGTGCACCTATGGTTACTCTCATGGCAATTTTTGCCTTAAAAGAGTTCAATTCTGCATCTGTAAGTTTTCTTGCATATTTTGTATTGCCCAGCCTGATCAGGCCAGAAGGAACGGGTTCAGTGGTGGTATTAGCATAACCATCATAGTATACAGCATCTGAAATCAAATTCGTCACAGTGGTTGTCTGTGATTTGAAGAGGCCTGTAATGAATAGACTTGCAAAAAATAGTCTTTTATACATATCGTTGATATTTAATGTAAATATATTAAAATATGTATTAAAAATAACGGTTATTTGTTTTTGTTTTTAAGTTAATGGTTATTTTGTTATTGAATGTTTAAATGTTTTATTTAAATGATGGGATTTGTACTAAAAGCATTCATCTTAATTAATAGATATGATTGAATAATTTTTTTTATTACAATAATCAATATTTTATTGTTAAATTAGCATTGTATTCAATAGTAATATTATTAATAATGAAAAGAATTTTACTTTTAGCTCTGTTCTTTGTAGTGTTTGCAGTTAATGCTCAGATCAATATCAATATAGGTAGTGGAAGTGTGGGCTCTGCACCAGTGAGCAGTTTTTTTTCTTACTCTTATGTTCAGCAAATCTTTCCTAAACAGGAAATAAATGCCAGTACTGCTGGAAATATAACAGGTTTAACTTTTTATCTTGATCCATCAGCAACCATTAATGATTCCTCTAATTGGACGGTTTATCTCGGTCACACCCCAAAAGTATTTTTTGCATCCAATACAGATTGGGTTCCTGCCGCTCAACTGACTCAGGTATTTGCAGGTACAGTCAATAAGAATGGTAACAAGGTTGAAATAGTTTTTACAACTCCATTCGCTTATAATAATACAGATAACTTAGTGATTGCGGCAAAAGAAAATTCACCAAGTATCGACATTAATAATTTTGATGAGGTTTTTCGAGTTTATCCCTATTTACAAAATTCCACTCTTGTTTATAAAGGTGATCGGAATGTTGTTGATCCTGCATCTCCACCAGGTGGGATAAGAGTAGATTATAAATCTGCAGTAACTATTTCTGGCTTAGCGGCTAACCTTACTCCAGGCTGTCCATTTGTAATTTCACCTGCCAATAATGCGCAATTTGTTCCTTTGTCACCTAGTATTAGCTGGCAGTCTGTGATGGGAGCAAATTCTTATAGGATATCTTTAGGAACAACTCCTGGCGGAACGGAAGTTATCAACCATCAAACTGTAAATGGTGTAGGTTATAATCTCTCTCCATCTATTGTTCTTAATAATGATACTAATTATTATTTAAAAGTAACTGCTGTATCAGCTAATGGAGAATCTTCCGGCTGTGCAGATTATACTTTTAAAACAATTCCTCCAATACCTGTAAATGATGCATGTTCCGGAGCTTTGCAGGTTTCTGCATTTCCTTATGCTTATACCCAGGCTGATGGAATGTCTTCCACTAATAATAGCGGATTTATTTTAGCATGTGCTAATGATGGGATGAATGATGGTTTATGGTTTAAATTTACAGGAGATGGCAGTCAGTATACCATTAAGGTTGCTCCTGCAGCAACTTCTTTTGATCCTAAAATAGGAATCTATACTGGAAATTGTAATAGTTTGGTTTGTGTAGGAACACAAGATAATGGTGGCGGAGGCTCTGCTGAAACAAAGACTATTACAACCACTGCAGGAACAGAATATTATATCAATGTAGGATCTTATGAAGATTCAGTAGATATGCCGGAAGGTGCATTTACAATAAACATTACAAAACTCTAATCGCTTTATATAAGTTTCCATTGTAAGGAAGCACTAATTAATAAAAAATGTTGTGATAATTATTTGTCACAACATTTTTTTATAATGAATTGAATGATAATATAAAAGATTGAAATATTACAATAGAATTATCACAGTAGAATGCATTTTGAATTCAAAAATGTTTGTTAAACCTGGAATATTTAACAAACTTTAACTCAAATATGGCATTCATTATGTTGATTAATGCAAGTATTTATCAGAAATTTACCACTTATTTTAAATCAAGCTATGTCAGATACATATCAAGCCGAGGATCTCCGTCAGTTGACGGAAAAAGTAAAAGAAAAAAACTACTTATTTTCTCTTCTGAGACAGGAAATCAACAAGGTGATTATTGGGCAGGAATACATGGTAGACCGTCTATTGGTTGGGCTTTTAGGGAATGGCCACGTGCTTCTTGAAGGAGTACCGGGACTGGCAAAAACCCTGGCGATAAAAACCCTGGCAGATGCAGTTCATGGAGACTTTTCAAGAATTCAGTTTACCCCGGATTTACTTCCTGCAGATGTAGTGGGAACCATGATTTTCAATATTAAAGACAATGATTTTTCTATAAAAAAAGGTCCGGTATTTGCGAATTTCGTTCTTGCGGATGAGATTAACCGTGCTCCTGCAAAAGTACAGTCTGCGCTTTTAGAAGTGATGCAGGAAAAGCAGGTAACGATTGGTGACGAAACCATGAAACTTCCAAAACCATTTTTGGTACTGGCTACCCAGAACCCGATCGACCAGGAAGGAACGTATCTGTTGCCGGAAGCACAAAGTGATCGTTTTATGCTGAAGTGTACCATTGATTATCCTGCTTTTGAAGATGAAAGACAGGTGATGAGAATGGTTTCCACTTCCCATCAACCCACAGTGAAACCGGTGATTGCACTTCAGGATATTGTTGATGCAAAAGAGTTGATTAATCAGATCTATTTAGATGAAAAAATAGAAAAATATATTCTGGATATGGTTTTTGCAACCCGCTATCCTGAAAACTACGGATTATCTGAACTTAAAAACTATATCAGTTTTGGAGCTTCTCCAAGAGCATCCATTAACCTTGCTATTGCTTCAAGAGCCTATGCGTTTTTAAAAGGAAGAGCTTTTGTAATTCCTGAAGATGTAAAAGCATTGGCCAAAGATGTACTGAGACATAGAATGGGCTTAACCTTTGAAGCAGAAGCAGAAGAAATCACAACAGAAGAAATCATTAACAGAATTTTAGCAAAAATCCAGGCGCCATAATGAGTGATGTTATAATCAGAAAAGCAGTTCAGGAAGACTGTGCTTCCATGTTGGAATTAATTAAAGAGCTGGCAGAATATGAAAAAGCATTACATGAAGTAACGGTAACTCTGGATGAGTTTACGGAAGATGGATTTGGGAACTCTCCGGTTTGGGGCGCTTTTGTTGCAGAATTGGATGGTGAAATTGTAGGGATCTCATTATATTATGATCGATATTCAACATGGAAAGGGAGAAGACTTTATCTTGAAGACCTGGTAGTCACAGAAAAAATGAGAGGAAAACAGATTGGGAAACTTCTGTTTGATGCCACAGTGGAATATGGAAAATCAAATGCATACAGCGGAATGGTTTTTCAGGTGTTAAACTGGAACGAACCAGCCATCAGTTTTTATAAAAAATACAGTCCAAAGTTTGATGACGAATGGTTGAATGTGTCTATTGAGTTTAAGTAGGAATTAAAGCATGAGGAAGTAGGATATGAATCCCGAAACTCGTACCCCGATTCCGAAAAAACTTAAACCCAAAACTTTCAACTTTAAACATAACAATCCTCTATGCAGATAAAAGATATTGTAAAAAAAGTAAAGCAGATAGAAATCCGTACCAGAAAGAAGACGGAGGCTGCTTTAATGGGGCAATATCACAGTGCCTTTAAAGGGCAGGGGATGACTTTCTCGGAAGTCCGCCCATACCAGTTTGGTGATGAGATAAGGAGAATCGACTGGAATAAAACAGCACGTTTCCGTGAGCCATTTGTAAAGGTAATGGAAGAAGAAAGGGAATTGACCATGATGCTCATAGTAGATATTTCCGCCTCTATGAATTATGGAACAAAAGCTCAGCTGAAGAGAGAATATGTTGCAGAAATTGCGGCCAGCTTAGGATTTTCAGCAGCTGGAAATAATGATAAGGTAGGATTGATTCTGTTTGCTGATAAAGTATATAAAGTAATTCCTCCTCAAAAAGGAAGAAAACATATTCTTTCCATCATCAGCAATATTCTTACGGCAGACTATGTTCCGGCAGAATCTAAAATAGATAAGGCGATGGAATATATGATGGGGATTTTTAAAAGAAAATCTTTGGTATTCCTGCTTTCAGACTTTCAGGATGAATATGACTCTAAAATGCTGAGAGTGGCATCCAAGAAACATCAGCTGTTAGGAATGAGGATTTATGATGAAAAAGACAATGAAATTCCTGATGTAGGGTACACCTTGCTGTATGATGTGGAAACAGGAAAAGAAATATGGGCCAATACTTCCAGTGCAAGATGGAGATATACCTTTGCAGAAGCTCAGAAACAGAAATTAAGAGCGTTGGAAGAAGATTTTGCCAATAGTTCGGCAAGTTTTATGAATGTAAATACCGGTTCGGATTATTCAAAATTGTTGTATAATTATTTTCAGAAAAAATAACGGTGGGTTTTGCCCGTCAATAAAACATCAGGCATTAGCCTTTATTATTATTTAACATTGAAAAAAATACTTTTAATACTATCTTTTCTAGTCTGTGCAAATGCTTTTTCACAGATATTATCCTCCAATGTAGAGAAGAAAACCATTGCTCTGGGAGAAACCAATCATCTTGTTATAAAGATTGATAATATCCATGATGAGCAGGTAAACTCTGCAGCCAAAAATGAATTGCTGCCTTTTCACTTTGAAGAAACCAAAGACAGCATTGGACAAAATGCTAATTCCTACGAAAGAAAAATAGAATTTGCCGTTTTTGAAGAAGGGAAATTTACCATTCCTGAACTGGAGTTTAAAGTAGGAGATAAACTACTAAAAACCATTCCTTACGAAATAGAAGTCATTAATACAGCGCAGAAAGCCGACCAGATTAATGATATCATGAAAAACAAGGAGGTGAAGCTTGATGCCAAAGATTATTGGGAACTGTACAAGTTTTATATTTTGGCAGCATTGGCAGCCATTGCTCTGATTATTGCTATCATTATGATTGTAAAATGGGGCAGAAAAGCGAAAAGCTCTCCAGTGGTAGCCACCAACCAAACCTTGAAGGAATTGGATTCCCTTAAAAAGAAAAAATATATTGAAGACGGTAATTTCCGTTCGTTCTATGTGGAACTGATCGAAATATCTAGAAACTTTATTGCAAAACAATATCATCTTCCTGCAGATGTTCTTTTAACAGATGACCTTATTGATGTAATGAAGAAGAACAATACCATTTCTCAGGATAATGAGAAAATTATAGAAGAAGTATTCCTGAGAGGCGATTTGGTGAAATTTGCCAAAACATTTCCGGATCAGGCAGTGATGGAGAAAGACTTTGCAGACATCAGAGACTTTGTGAAAAGATCATCCAAAGATTTAGAATTCGAAAACTTAAGAAAGGATGTTTAGTTTTGAATTTTACAGTCCGTGGTTTTTACTGCTTTTTCTGCTGTTTATTCCTCTTATCATAAAAGATGCGGGTAAAAAGAAAAGAAAAGGTATAAAAGTTCCTACCATAAAAAATATGGGAACGGGTGGCAGTATACAAGGTATTCTTTTCTTATTGAAGATATCAAAGTATATCATTCTTTCGGCACTTATTATTGCCATGGCAAGACCCAGAACCTTTACGGTTTCACAGGACAGAGATGATACCAAAGGAGTAGATATTATGCTGTCTATTGATGTTTCACTCAGTATGCTGGCAAAAGATTTAAATCCGGATCGTATTACTGCCCTGAAGGATATTGCTGTTAAATTTGTTCAGAAACGTCCGAATGACAGGATAGGAGTAGTTGCCTATGCGGCTGAAGCATTTACCAAAGTTCCTGTTACATCAGACCATCAGGTGGTGATTGATGAGATCAAAAATCTTAATTCTACAGGTCTTGAACCGGGAACAGCCATTGGAGAAGGGCTTTCTGTTGCTGTGAATCATTTGATTAAAAGTAAGGCCAAAAGCAAGGTTATCATTCTGATGACGGACGGGGTAAGTAATATTGAAAATGCAATCCCGCCACAACTTGCGGCAGAACTGGCAAAAAATAATAATATAAAGGTATACACCATTGGTATTGGGACAAATGGTTATGCGCTGATGCCAACAGCCGTAGATTTTTTCGGAGATCTTATTTTTACTGAAGCTGAGGTAACTATCGATGAAAATACCTTGAGAGAAATTGCTCAGACTACAGGTGGAAAATATTTCAGAGCTACTTCCAACAGCAGCCTTGAAGAAGTATATGATGAGATCAATCAGTTGGAAAAATCTGATGTAAAAGTATCAAAGCTGTATAACTATGAAGAGTATTTCAAGATCTTTCTTTGGATAGCTTTGGCGGTGCTGGTACTGGATGCATTAATGAGATGGGTGTTTTATAAAATTTTAAGCTGATGAGTTGGTCTTTAGGAAATTACTGGTATTTATTTTTACTGTTGCTATTGCCGCTGTTAGCTTTCTTTTTGGTTCGTTTTTTTAAATGGAGAAAGAAAAAGAGAGATATCTTTGCTGCCGGCCAGTTTCATGATCATTTGTTTGAAAAGAATTCAGGATTTACAAGGTTTTTTCCTGCGTTATACCTGTTGGGTACGTTATTTCTGATATTTTCAATCATCGATCTTTTGAATGGATCCGAAGAGGTGAAAAGTAATCAGAGGTTGAATAATGTGATCTTTATGTTGGATGTTTCCAACTCCATGAATGCAGAAGATATTGAACCGAGTCGCCTTACAGAGGCCAAAAACCTGATGATGCAGACTATGTCGAAAATGAAGAACGATAAGATCGGAATTGTTATTTTTGCAGGTCAGGCTATATCAATAATGCCTTTAACAACAGATTATAATTCTGCGGAAACTTATATTGGGGCTATTGAAACCAACTCCATGAAGATCCAGGGAACAGATTTTCTGAAAGGAATGCAGGCAGCCACTGAGAAATTTAAAAATGTAAGCAAAGGGTCCCGAAAAGTTATATTGCTGAGTGACGGTGAAGATAATGAAGGGAATGACAATGCAGCCATAAGGCTTGCCAATAAAGAAGGAATTACTATTACCTCTGTAGGAATAGGAACGGATGAAGGAGCTCCGGTTCCTGTATACAACGATGGACAATTGATGGGCTATAAAACGGATGTCAATGGAAGTACGGTTATTTCCAAAAGACAAACTGAAGCCTTGAGTAAAATGGCAGGTTCTACAGGAGGAGCATATATTGACGGAAATAATATCAATGAGGCTCCGGACAGGATCATTGATGCTATTAATAAGAAGTCTTCAGGATCAGAAACACTGGTAAAATCACAGAATGCAAACCATTATTATCAATATTTTTTAGCGGTATCTATCTTGTTTTTCTTTTTAATTTATATTTTTAATCCCAAAAATGATTTCAATCTATAGTTTTCCTTTATTTATAGAAGAAAATCTATAGGTACTTTAACCCAATTTTAACAAATAAAACTCTGTTTCTTAACATATAAAGGAATAATTTTGCAAGTAATGAATACTAAAATCATATTTTTATCGTTTATAGTTGCTTTCTCATTCTCAGGCTTTTTGTTTGGGCAGGAAAACTACAGAACTTTGGTTCATGAAGGCAATCAGAAATTTGACGGTAAAGACTATGACGGAGCCTCTTCTAAATATGTAGAAGCTGTAAAATCCAATGACAAAGATTTTACGGCTCATTACAATATGGGAAATGCTTTGTATAAAAGTAAAAAGTATGAAGAAGCAAAAGCGGAATTTGAAAAAGCACAACAACTTTCACAAACGCTTCCGGACAAGGCGGCTGCCCTTCATAATTTAGGAAATACCTATATGCAGATGAATCAGCCGGAAAAAGCGGCAGATTATTATAAAAAATCGCTTAAACAAAATCCTTACAGTGAAGCTACCCGTAAAAATTATGAGATTGCTAAACTAAAGGAAAAAGAAAAGCAACAAAACAAAAACGAGCAGAATAAGTCCGGACAAGGCGGCGGTAGTGGTAATGATCAGAACAAAGGTGAAGATCAGAAAGGTGATAAAAAGGATCAAAGACAGGATCAGGGAAATGGCCAGCAAAACGAAGGTAAAAGTGACCAGGGCAATCCTCAGAAAAATCAGAATAATGAGGGCAGAATGCCGAAAAATCTTGAAAATCAGCTCTTAGATAAAATAAACGAAAAAGAAAAAGAAACCGCCAGAAGAATTTTAAACAAGAATTCTTATTCGATGCCCGAAAGCAACGAGAAAGATTGGTGATGAAAAACAAATTGATTTACATATTGCTTACTTTAGCATCCGTAATTACTTACGGACAGGTAAATCTTTCTCTTGATGCTGATAAGAACGATTACGGAGGTAAGGATATCGTAAACCTTACAATAATTCTTGAACTGAATGGGAGTGATCTTGTTCAGCAGACGGGTTTCCAGCTTCCGGATCTTTCAAAATTCAATATTATCGGCAGCGGATCCGTAACCAATACCGTGATTGATCCTGCAACCAATACACTTATTACTCAGAAAGTATCCAGAATTGCTCTTGAGCCTAAGAAAAAAGGGAAAATTAAAATTGGATCAGTACTGGTTACCGTCAATAATAAAATCTATAAAACCGAACCTTTCGACGTTAATATCCGAGATATTGTTGAAAAGAAATCCTTAGCCAGTAATACTTCCAATGAAGTATATCTGAATATGGAGATTGAAGACAGGAATGTATATCAGGATCAGCCTACCATTGCTGTTCTGAAAGTATATTCCAGAAATATAGATAATCTTAGGAAAGTAAAGAATATCCGTCTTCCACAACAGGAAAACATCAACGTACACCCAATTAATTTCAATAAATCTGAAATTGATCCGTCTGATAACGGAAATATGGCATCCCAGATCCTGGCGATGTTTATGGTTTTCCCGAATGAAGCCGGATATGTTGAAGTGCCTGGAGTATCGGCATCCGTAAGTTCCTATTCAAATAAAAATAAAATTGTTTCCAATAAAGTAAAAATTAATGTAAGAAAACTTCCGGAAGGTGCCCCTGATGGTTTTAAAAATGCAGTTGGAAATTTTAACGTAAGCGTTTATAATACTACGAAAGAAAAACCTGAAGCTAAAAAGCCATTGAATGTTGTTGTAAAGGTTGCCGGAGAAGGAAACTTACCGGATCTGGTACTTCCGAAAATTGCAGCATCTCCCGATTATGAAGTTTTTGCTCCAAAGGTCATCTCAAAGGTTTATCCGGGCAGCACGGGGATGAAAGGAGAAGTTTTTGCCAATTATGTAGTAATTCCTAACAAATCAGGAGCTATTTCTATTAGGACAGAACCGTTTGCTTTCTTTGATCCTGAGAGCAAAGAATATATGGATTTGGGGCAGAAAATTTTGGATGTAAATGCACTTTCCCACGATCAGGTAATGGAATCCCGCTCTACAGTGGAAAAGGTGAATGAATATACCAATAACCTTTTGGAGACGGTAGATACTCCGGTTCTTAAAACCACTTCATTTAAAGTAAAAGAAAAGAGTAAATTCCACTGGAATATTCTTTTAACCAATATTGCCATTCTTTTAGGTTTATTTATTCTGTACCTGCTATTTAAAACTTGGCAAAAAAAACGTACATTAGTTAGGGAAACCGTACCTCAAAAACCTTTAGGTTCTGTGGCTGAAACGGAAAAAGAGATTAGAGAGTTGCTGAAAACGGATATCAACGATTATTTTGGTTATCTTGAAAACCTCAAAGATAATGGCGATTATGAAAAGTTTTTTGTTACACTGGAAGAATTGGATCAGGAAGTGAGAAACCAGTATTTTCAAGGCTCTACTGCAGAGTTTAAGACTTTTCTTGAAAAACACAAAGGCTCTTCAGTGGCTGAACAATATGCAAGATTGCAGCAGAAAATTCAGATGGAGAAATATGCTCCTGTGAAATCTCATGATGGTATAGAAGAACTTTTGAAAACAATTGTTAATTTATATTCACAAATTAGCAAATAATTAATTTATTTTCATATTTTTGCGAAATTTTTAATTACAAAGAGATGGAAATTTTTGATGGTTTCTCTTTTAAAGAGATCGTTACCAGCTTTATGGTTCTTTTTGCCGTTATCGATATTATCGGCTCAGTTCCCATTATAGTAAGTCTTCAGCAGAAGTTCGGAAAGATTGAAGCTGGTAAGGCTGCAATTACTGCAGGAGTAATTATGATTGTTTTCCTATTTGTAGGAAATAAAATTCTAAAGCTCATTGGAGTAGATGTCAATTCATTTGCGATTGCCGGAGCTTTTGTGATTTTTGTCATAGCGCTGGAAATGATTTTAGGAATTGAAATCAATAAAACAACCGAGGCAAAGGCTGCATCTATCGTACCCATCGCATTTCCACTGGTTGCAGGTGCCGGAACTCTAACAACAGCGCTATCCCTCAGAGCTGAATTTCATGATATTAATATTATTTTCGGAATTATTCTTAATACAATTTTCGTATATTTGGTGCTGAAATCAGCGAAATGGTTGGAGCAGAAAATAGGAGATGCTACTTTGATGATTCTTCAGAAAGTTTTCGGTATTATCCTTTTAGCGATTTCAATTAAATTATTCACTGCAAATTTTGCCCAATTGGTGCTGAATTATGTTAATTTTTAAAAATTATGAAGAAGTTTTATAAAGTATTTTTAGTACTGTTCATCATTTTCATCGCTATTAATTTGTATGCTATCAACTGGCAGAATGACCTTATTGCTGATGAAGACAACATTAAGTTTGTATTTTCTGCATCCGCTGCTGCAATAGGTCTTATCCTGCTTTTTGTAATGGATACCTGGAGCCGAATCGGTGTAAAGAAGTAATTTAAATATTTATATAGATATAGCCTCTTTCTTTTTTGAAGGAGGTTTTTTTATGGGGAAAAGATAAAAGATAAAAGATAAAAGATAAAAGATAAAAGATAAAAGATAAAAGATAAAAGATAAAAGATAAAAGATAAAAGATAAAAGATAAAAGATAAAAGATATTGTCGTTAAACAACTACTTTTCTCCTTGTATATCGGTACGGATATCAACATCAATAGAGGTGGGCTTTAGCCCGCCTAAATAAACCCAATAAAATTCATCTGGCTTTAGCCGAAACTTACTACTGAAACACAAATAGTTTCACAAATTCCACAATGATTTAAAACAGATTAAACCATACACTTTGTCATTCAGAAAGAATCTAAACATATTTTATCCTTTCTTTGTAAATAAATTATCAGAAAGAAATCTGTGGTTTAAAAAAATTAAGAAACCACCAGGTTTTTCAAAATAGCTTCAGATTTCAACTCTGTTTCAATCCATTCTTTTTCGGGGTTGCTTTGGGCAGTAATACCACCGCCTACAAAAACATGTACGGTATCTTTGTACAATCTTGCACATCGAAGATTTACAAAATAAAGAATACTCTCTTCTGTTTCTACTTTGATATAGCCGGCATAGAATTCACGGGGGAATTTCTCATACTTCCGGATGTTTTCATTACAGAAATCTTTAGGGATACCACAAACTGCCGGAGTAGGGTGAAGATCCTGAATTAAGCGATCAAGATCACTGGGTTTTACAGTTGTTTTAAAATCTGTACGAAGATGTTTAATATTTCCGGAAACATGATCATAAGTTTCAGATTGTTGTACCTGATCCGAATAGTTTTTAAGAATATTCTGAATGTAAGTGCTAACCGGTTTCTGTTCTTCAATCTCTTTTTCCGTCCATTCTTCAGAGGTGGGAAGGGTTCCAGCCAGTGCCATGGTCTCAAACTCATGCGTAGCTTTATTAAACTTACCTAATACTTCAGAAAAAGCTCCCATCCACGCATTTTGTCCATCATTAAACAGATATCTGAAAGCATTGGGATAAGTTTTACATAGATTATCAAAACTGGCCTTATAATCAATTGTATGAAAGTCTGTAAAGATCTTTCTCCTTGAATAAACCAATTTGGGAAGATCATTTTCTTTAATCACTTCAATTACCTGTTCTAAAGTACTGCAATATTCTTCCTTAGTTTCTGCTGTAAAACCTGTAGTATCATTTGCCAGGGACTTATTAGTAATCGAAACTTCTTTCCAATTTGCAAACTCAACCTTGAGGATGTTTCCATTAAAGTTGATCTGATTCAGGCTGTTATAGGAATGAAAATTGACTGCATTTTTATCAGTTGTTTCTTCTACAGCATATAATCCTTCGTTGAAGGGAAGTTTGAAATAAATCATGAGCTATGAACGGATTTTGAAAATCACTAACCGGAAATAATATAGGAAATTCCGAAGTTGATTTTCCTTTCTGCAAAGGTATTATTAGTCTTAAAGATGTCAAAATTATATGAGCTGTTTTTTAAGGAAACATGTTTTTTTTAGATGAAAAAACAAAAGGTTGCAGTAAGGATATAAAAAAAGCTCAATTTTTTTGAGCTTTTAATTTTTATGGATATTCAACCTATCTATTGATGATATTATTCGTCATGGTAGTATGGTTGATGAGCGTTCCTTTTTCATCCCTGATTTCAATTTCAGAAACGTGCATTGTTTTTCCTTTTCTGATAAAACGTGCAGTAGCCGTTACAATTCCGTCCTTTTTACTTTTTAGGTGGTTGGAGTTGATATTGGTTCCTACACCATAGTATTTATCGCCGTCAATGAAGATATTAGACAGGCTAGAACCTAGAGTTTCAGCCAGTACACAGCTTGCTCCACCATGCATGATTCCGAAAGGCTGATGTGTTCTTGGAAGGACCGGCATGGTAGCGGTAAGGGTTTCATTTTCGAGATCAATATCAATGAATTTGATTTCCATTGCTTTTGCCAGGGTTTCGCCTCCCCAGTTATTGATGAATGCTAGTATTTCTTCTTTTGTCTGACCTTTCATTTTTATAATAGATAAGAGATGATTGATAAATGATGATGACGAGAAATGATCTTTATTATTCTCCTGTTCCCATAATATTTGGATTCCAGTTGGCCGGAACCTTAGGGACAATATCGTTTTTCACATAATAATCCTGAATTTCCTGCATGATCTCAGAAAACGGAACAGATGCAATTCTTTCGTAAGGAATGGTGTAGCCAAGGTATACTATATTTCTTTTGAAATCTCCTGCTGCCAATACAATAGGTACTTTTGCTGCCATAGCCATATGATAAAATCCTTTTCTCCATTTTGGAACCCAGCTTCTTGTTCCTTCTGGGGTAATTACAAGGCTGAAGTCTTCCTTGGCAAATTGGCTGGCTACAAAATTCACAAGGTCATTTTTCTGGCTTCTGTCTATACCTATCCCTCCAAGCCCTTTTACAATCCCTCCATACCAAGCCTTGGTGTGTGCATCCTTAATAATGATTTTTAAAGGTTTATTCAGAGACCAATAGGCAAAGTTTCCTAAAATGTATTCCATATTATGGGTATGCGGTGCTACCACCAGGATACATCGGTTCAGGACGTTTACATCGCCTTGTAGAACAACTTTCCATCCTAATAATTTTAACATCAGTTTGCCTAACAGCTTTTTCATAGATTCTTGGATTAAAAACAAAAAAAGTATAACCAATTTGGTTATACTTTTACAAATATATTGAAATATTATTGCTCTTAAAACAAACCGTTGATTAAATCTACGATTTTCATTACGAATTCCATTGCAAATTGTATCATAATAAGAGTGTTTTTTAGTGTTGGTTGGTTATTAAATTTTAACTGAACGAAGTTATAACAATTTTTCCATATGGAGAACTAAATGTTAACTTTTTTTCACTTTTATGAGAGAAGAATGGTGTGAATTTCAAACGGTTGCTTTCCATTCACACCTTCTACCACTCTCTGTAGTTAATTATTTAGTTTTTATGGATATTTCGTTTTTTCCGTCTTTTATTTTGATGTCCACATCTTTGTTGATTTTCTTAATATCAGATGCTACGGAATCAATTACTTTCTTAGCTTGGTTGTTCGGAACTTTTTTACCGTTGATGATAACGCTGTCTTTATCATCAGAGTTATATTCTATGCTGGAACCGTTTACCGTGATCTTATTTTTCTCGATTCTGATTCCGTTGTGATTTTCATCTCTGTCTTGGTCATCATCATCCATACCATCTCCGTTCAGGTCTCCGTCAAAGTCAATTCTGTCTTTCTTAACAGGAATTACTATTGTGCTTTGAGGAACTACAAGCTCATAATTTACTCTGTAATCTCTGAATCTGTGGTCATACGGATATTTAATGTAGTTAGGAAGCATTACTTTATTATTAACAACCTCTACAGGAACATTTACTTGAATTGGGAAATTATAACCGTTTCCTTCTTTTTTGATGATTAGGTATGGGGTCTTTACTTCCGGTTTTCTTGTCACTTCTACAGAGATATAATCTTCTTCATACACTGATCTTTTATCAGAATAAATGTCATCATCATAGGCTTTGTAATTCTGTGGAATGCTTACCTGTTTTACATCTACATACACTGTGTCAGAAGTAGTGTTGATGGCTACATTTTCAATATCTTCCTTGCTGCCTTTGTAGATCAGGTTTTTCTTTGCCATGCTGATTCCGAAATAAGTTCCAAGCCCGATCAGAAGAAGAAATAATCCACCAACTACCCATCCAAGATTTCTCAGTTTTGTTTTTGGAGAGAATATCTTAATACTTAGTAAGCTGAAAAGGATAGCGGGAATTAAACTTCCTATAATCATGATCGCTGCCAGTACTTTATCCATACCGTTATCATCCATATAGAATCTGATCTGATTAGCACCAGGGAAATCTGTATCCATTCCGAAAAGTGCAAATAATACAAATACTCCGATAATACTTCCTAGAGCAACCAATACTGAGAATGCCCCGATGATATATTTGAATATATTCCAGATTCCGCTTCCGGCATTGTTGATGTATGGCTTGTTTTCGTTGTAGATTTCTCCGACCCTCTGAGTAGATTCATTGGCAAACTGTACCAATTTATTAGACTCATTCTTAAGATTGTCGAAGTTCATAGGCTTTCCCTGCATCTTCAGGAAATCTGAAGCGGTTTGTGCTTTTGGAAGAACCAGCCAAAGGATCAGATAAAGCAGCAGAATTACTAAAGCACTTCCTGCCGCAGGAATCATTACTAAGAAAACAACTACCCAGATAATTCTCATCGCTGTAATGTCCATTCCTACATAATGAGCTAAACCTGCACAAACACCCGCGATTTTCTGCTTTTCAGGGTCACGGAATAATTGTTTTTTGTCTGTATAATGAGCGCCGGTATTGGTCTCTTTCGTTGTATTTTTTTCAGAAAAATAAGCCTCTTCCTGTTCTTCAATTTTCTCAGGAGTTCCGATCTGTGCGATTACTTTTTCTACATCAGTATCGTTAACTACTTCACGTTTTCCCAGAGAATCTCTGAAGATTTCCACCATTCTTATTTCTATGTCATGCATTACCTCATCTGCTTCAGAAGCGTCCAGTGAGCTTCTTAGAGCGTTCAGGTAATCGCTGAGCTTTATATATGCGTGTTCTTCTATTGTAAAAGAAAAACCTGCGAGTCCTATTGAGAGTGTCTTGTTCATAGCTTTGTTTTTTAATGTTGTTGAGTGATTTGGTTTACTGAAGCTGTAAGCTCATTCCACGTATTTTGAAGTTCATCCAGGAAAAGTTTTCCTTTTTCTGTGATCTGATAATATTTTCTGGGCGGTCCGCCTGTAGATTCTTCCCATCTGTAGGAGAGAAACTCTCCGTTTTTAAGTCTTGTGAGAAGAGGGTAGAGGGTACCTTCCACTACATCTAGTTTTCCTTTTTTCAGTTCATCAATAAGATCAGAAACGTACATTTCGCGATTATTAATGAGACTTAGAATACAGAATTCCAGAATCCCTTTTCGCATTTGCGCTTTGGTATTTTCAGTATTCATCTTTGATAATTTTTGTTAATTAAGGTTATATTTTTAGAAAGATGCTCCTAGCTAGTTGAGCCTATTCTAATTTTACATTACAAAGATATGTAAATAAAATGGTATTATGCAATACAAAGTAGTGTAATTTTTAAAACAATTCATTTAAATTATTGATAATC